>NZ_JBICYZ010000106.1:0-24306 GCF_043201465.1 Kitasatospora sp. NPDC048298 | reverse complement strand
GGTGGGCCCACCGGGCCCCCCCCGCCTAAAACCGGGACGGGCTGATGGGCTAGTAGGGTTTAACGCTAATCCGGCGGGGGCCGGTGCGCGGTATGTCGGGGCGCCCCGCCCGCCCGCAGAAGTTCGTGCTGATGTCCGGCCTGCTAAGCGGAACTCAGCCCACCTGAGTCAGTGAAGGCCGAGCAGTGATCCGCTGACCTGCGTGTCCTGTGACATCCGCAGCAGCGCCAGGACCAGCGCGGCCCGCTCCCATCCGATGGGCCCATCGGTGGTCACCGCCCAGGCCAATACAGGGATCGTCAACAGCGCGTTCAAGCGCACGGTGAAGACCGCGGCGAGCAGTCGGGGTCCCACGGCGGGCCGCACTGCCCTGCTAGCGTGGGGCGCCATCGAGAGGATCATCGCTCGATCCCAAACGGGTCGGTCAAGCATGGCGAGCACTCCTGGTTGATCGGCCTTCTCGCCCTGGTCGGTGGTAACGACACCGGCCAGGGCAACCCCACCGTGGGTTGCGGCCTCGGGACTTAAAGCTACTCCCTCGAGCGTGACGGAAGCCGTCGAAGAGGCGTCCGTGCAAACTCGGGCAAGAATCCCTCGGGCATGCCAGTTTTGGCGCACCCACTGACGATCAGCATCCGCGTGCCGGACCCGGCCGAGCTGAGCAAGCGGTGCAAGGCCGCCGGGGTTCCCGTCCGCTCCCTGTACGAGGACTGGACGCAGGCACTGCTCTTCCAGCGTCCCGAACTGGCCGCACCTGGCCCACAGCCCCTACCGGCCGCCGATCCGCGAGGAGCTACCCAACTTCCACAAGGCGATGCGTCAAGGTGCCGCAGATCCCCGCGCCGAACTACATGGAGCAGGTCGCCGATGCCCTCGCCACCGTGCTGGTCCGCACGGTCACGGCATAGCCGCGAACGCCTCCTGCACCATCTCGCGCCGCTCGGTCCACCAGGCCAGGAACCGCTCGGCGGGCAGGAACAGGTGGTCGCAGGAGTGGTCGTCGCGGTCGTAGTGGAAGACCAGCTGCCAGTAGCCGGACATGCGCTTCCACCACAGCCGCTCCACCGCGTCCGCCAGGGCCGGCACCGGGATCGGCACCACCGACCGGTAGCCGGCTACGAACGCGGAGGTCCGCTCCAGTTCGAGGAAGCCGTCCTCGCCGCCGAACTGCACGGTGGCCGTACGGGCGACCTCCTCGCCGAACGGGCGCACGCGGATGCGGTCCCAGTCGAGCACCCCGACGATCTCGCCGTCGCGCCACAGCACGTTGCGGTGCTGCACGTCACCGTGCGTCCAGCCCACCGGCCCGGCCGCCACCGCGGTGCCAGGGCGAAAGTGGGCGTACTTGTCGAGCAGTACCTTGCGTTCGCCCAGTGCCTGGGCCGCCTCGGTGTCGAAAGCCGTCGGGCTCTCCAGGGCGGCGATCAGCGCGAGGAAGCGGTCCGCGTCGGTGCGCGCCGCATGCGGGGTGGTCACCGGGGCGGCCAACAGCTCCGATGCCGGCGGCAGCAGGCGGGCAGTCCGCTCGTCGTTCAGGTTTCGGTGGATCTGGCCGAGCAGGACACCGAGGTCCGCCGCCTGGTCCAGAGTGAGCTCCGTCCCGGGCCGGTGGCCGCCTTCCAGCCAGGGAATCAGGCAGTAGTCGCGGCCTGCGACCTCCGCCACGGTCTGGCCGGAGGAGGTGGCCATCGGTCGCCCGACCGGGACTCCGGCATCTGCCAGCTCCGCCAGGACCGCCAGGTCCCGGCGGGCGAGCGGCAGCGGCACGTCCATGATCCGCTTCAGGGCGAACGCGCCCTCGGGCGTTTCCAGCCGCCAATTCCCGTTCATGAGGCCGTTGGGCAGGAAGTGGCACGCCTGGATCTCACCGAGCCCGAAGGACTCACCGAGGACCACCAGGTCCTCCTCGATGATGCTGTAGCGCGAGCCGCACGAGACGTCGTCCATCGCTTCCGTCACCTGAAGCAGGCTAGCGGAGGCCGAGGCTCGGCGAGGCTGGCTCGGCCCGCTGGTCCCCGCTGGTCGGCGTCGCGTTCCCACTCCTTGAAGTAGCCGTAGACGGTGGTGTGGGGGCGGGAAGTCGTGCGGCAGATATCGCCACGCGATCCCGGTCCGTGCGACGTAGGGGATCGCGTTCACCGCCTCGCGCAGCCCGGTCGTGGGCTCACGCCCTTCGGCGCGGGGCGTCGCCACTCCACCAGCATGGGCTCGATGAGCTTTCACTGATCGTCTTTCAGGTCTGAGGCATACCAGCGCCGTTCCATCACGGTTGATGAATGACGGCGGGCGCGACACGGGCTCGGGCGGGGCCGTCGGGGTGGTGCGGCCGGGCTGCTGCGGCGGTCACGTCGCCGGCGAAGGCTTCGACTACGCCCTCAACGACAACATCCTGCACATGGCCGTGATCGAAGTGATGGGTTACGGTCTGGACGCCGCCGCGATGGCGGCCATCGCCATCGGCGCCTACCGGCATGCCCGGCGCGTGGCGCGGGATGACCGGCGTAGGGAACGCAGAGGGCGCACCAGCGACGACGCCACCCGTTCATGATTGAGTGGCATGGGGGCGCCGCCGACCGCCTCGCCGAACTCGACTCAGGAGCCGGGCCCAGCCTGGCACTGCCAGTGGTAGGCAGGCCGGGGGTAGGCACAGCCGGGTTCTGGCTGGTCAGCACCGGTCGTACCAGGCTGGGACCATGACAACCGATACCGCCGTCACGACGGCTCCGTCAGCCTCCGTCCACATGACCGGCCGCCAGCTCACCGCCCTGGTGGTGCTGCTGGCCTCCCAGTTCATGATGGCGGCCGACTTCTCGATCCTGAACGTGACGCTGCCCCGGGTCGGTGTGGACCTCGGCTTCACGGCCGGGAACCTGCAGTGGATCACCACGATGTTCGCGCTCTGCGCGGCCGGCTGCACCCTGGTCTTCGGCCGGGTCGGCGACTACCTCGGCCGGCGTCGGATCTTCGTCGCCGGCATGGTGGTGCTCGCGGTCGCCTCGCTGATCGGCGGCATCGCCACCTCCCCGGCGCTGTTGCTGGTGGCCCGTACGCTCCAGGGCCTGGCCACCGCGGCCATCACCCCGGCCGCGATGGCGCTGCTGACCACCGCCTTCACCGAGCCCGCGATGCGCACCAAGGCGCTCGGGCTGAACGGCGTCATGATGAGCTCCGGCTTCACCGTCGGCTCGATCCTCGGCGGCGTCCTCACCGCGCTGCTTTCCTGGCGCTGGGCCTTCTTCATCAACATCCCGGTCGCCGTGGCCGCCGTGATCGTGGTCCCGATCGTTGTCGAGGAGAGCCGCGCCGAGACCCGCGACCGCCTCGACCTGCCGGGCGCCCTGCTGATCACCGCCAGCCTGTTCTCCGGCATCTTCGGCATCACCCGGGCCGCCGAGTCCGGCCTGGACGCCCTAGCGATCGGCACCCTGGTGGCCGGGGCCGTGCTGCTCGCCGTGTTCTGGGTGGTCGAGGGTCGTACCGAGGGCGCGCTGGTGCCGGTGCGCATCCTGCGTCTGCCGGACATCGCCCTGAGCAACCTCGGCGCGCTGTTCATCTTCGGCGGCGAGACCGCGATGATCTTCTTCACCGGCCTGTACGTGCAGAACGTGCTGGACTTCTCCTCGCTGGCAGCCGGCCTGGTCCTGCTCGGGGTCGGCGCCGGCCAGATCCTCGGCGGCACCATCGGCCCGAAGATCGTCGGCAAGGTCTCTCCGCGCATCCTGCTGGGCATCGCGCTGGCGGGCCAGGGTGCATTCATGCTGCCGATGGTGTGGATGACGAACGACTCGGTCTGGCTCGTCCCCGTCGTCGTCGCGCAGTTCGTCAACGGCGTTTTTTCGATGTTGGCGATGCTCTCCTTCATGGTGATCGCCACCTCGGCCGTCGACTCCTCGATGCAGGGCATGGCCACCGGCATGGCCACCCAGGCGCAGCAGGTCGGCATCGCCATCGGCATCCCGCTGCTGAGCGCGGTGTTCGCCGCGAGCATCGGCGACGGGGGCGGCGCGGCCGACGAGCTGTCGGGCATCCACCTCGCGCTGACCGTGGACGCGGGGCTGCTCATCGTCGTCGGCCTACTGCTGTGGGCGGCGCTGGGGGGACGGCGCAGCGCGCCGACCGCCGACTGATCTGGCCCGGAGGATCCCTGAGCCCTGTTCAGCCCCGTGTGACACTAGGAGCGTGGAAAAACCAGTGAACACCGACCTGGGTAGCTACCTCAAGCGGATGCGCGAGCGGGTCCAGCCGGAGGAGATCGGGCTGGCGGTGCGCGGTGCGCGCCGGGTGCCCGGCCTGCGGCGCGAGGAGGTGGCGGCGCTCGCCGGGGTGAGCCCCACGTACTACACGCGGCTGGAGCAGTCCCAGACCGCACACGCCTCGCCGGCCATCCTGGTCGCGATCGCACGCGCACTGGACCTCAGTCCGGACGAGGAGGAGTACCTGCTGAAGGTGGGCACTCCGGTGACCGAGCGGGAGCTGCCGGCCCGCCGGGTCGACCAGATCAGCCCGTACACCCGGATGCTGGTCGACTCCCTCGGGAACGCGGCGGTGGCGGTGCTCAACTACCGCTGTGACATCCTCGGCTGGAACTCGCTCTACCACCGGCTGTTCGCTCCGCACCTCGACTTTGACGCGCCGAAGAACGCGTCGGTGCGGCCGAACGTGATCCGGCTGAACTTCCTCGACGACAACGTCCGCGGCCTGTACGTGGACTGGCCGCTGGAGGCCCGGTCGAATGTCTCGTACCTGCGGTTCATCGCCGCGAACCACCGGCACGACCCGCAGTTGGCCGAGCTGATCGGCGAACTGAGCATCAGGAGCGAGGAGTTCGCCAAGCTCTGGATCAGCCACCGGGTCGCGAACTGTACGGTCGGTACGAAGACCTTCGACCACCCGAGCGTCGGGGAGTTCGAGTTGATGTACCAGTCCGCCGACCTGGGCGACGGGAACATTCTGAAGTTCTACCACGCCGAGCCGGACAGCACGCACGACGCGGCGCTGCGCCTGCTCGCGGTGGACCTCGACCCGGTCCGACGGTTCTGACGGGCCGGCATCGGCCGACCCGCGCCGATGAGTAAGCCGCCCGGCAGCGGACTCCCGCTGCCGGGCGGCTTACTCATCGGGACCGTCGGACCGAGGTCCGCGGGCCCCGGCGACAGCCTCAGACGACCTGGAGAGCCGTCACCCCCCAGGTGAACCCGGAGCCGGCCGTGGCGAGCAGCACGAGGTCGCCCGACTCCAGCCGGCCGGCCCGCTCCAGGTCCTCCAGGGCGAGCAGCGGGTCGGCGCCGCCGAGGTGGCCCTCGACCTCGTAGTTGAAGACGCTGCGCTCGTGCGGCAGCCCGAGCGTGTCCAGGAGCTTGACCTGGGTGTTCCGGTTGCCGTGGGTGACCAGCAGGTAGGCCACGTCCTCCATGCCGCGGCCGACGGCGGCGAGCACCTGCTCGGTCAGGGCGGTGAAGTTGGTGATGAACGCCTCGCCGAGGCCCTCGCCGCCCTCCCGGCGGAACACCTTCACCTCGTTCTCCCGGACCTCGCCGTAGTAGAGGTCGACGAAGGTCGGGTCAGTGCGGTTGGCCGAGGCCAGCACCTCGTAGCGCGGCTTCTCGGCCGAGACGAGAACGGCCGCGGCACCGTCGGCGAAGTTGAAGAGCTCGACCAGGCCGCCCGGGCGGTCGACGAGTTCGCTGAGCCGGTCGGCCACGACGACCAGCGCGTAGCGGCAGGCCCCGGCCTTGACCTGGTCGTCAGCGATCCGGATCGCGGTGGGAGCGGCGTTGCAGAAGTTGGACACCTCGTAACAGTGCGCCTGGAGGATGCCGAGCTCTTGGGCGATCTTCGCGGCCGGCGACCAGAACGGGGTCCCCCACTCGCTGGAGCCCGCGTAGATCACCAGGCCGATGTCCTCGGGGGAGACCCCGTTGCGGGCGAGGACCTTGGCGGCGGCGTCCCGCCCGAGGCTCCACGAGCTCTCGCCCGGTCCGAGCGCCGAGAGCCGGCCCGCGGGCAGGATCTCGTTCACCTTGTCCTGGTCGCAGCCGGACTCACGGGCGAGCTGCTCGGCGGTGACCTTGCCGCTGCCGGTGGCGAGGGCGAAGTCTGTGATCCCCATGGTGGTCTCCGAATCGGTGTCGTGCTGGGTGGGCGGGGCGAGGCGGTGCCCCCGCGCGGCCGGCCGTCCTGGTTCGTTTCGGGCTGGAGCGCACGGGGGCAGGACAGGTGCCCGGGACCCGGCCGACGGGGGAGGCCAGGTCCCGGGGGTCCAGGGGGTGGGGGTTCGGACGGTCAGACGTACTCGACGACCGCGTGCGGGACGTACGGGGCTTCCAGCCGGGCCACTTCGGCGTCGTCGAGCTCGATGTCGAGCGCGGCGACCGCGTCCGGCAGGTGGTGCGGCGCGGTGGCGCCGATGACCGGGGCGGTGACGGCGGGCCTCCCCAGCAGCCAGGCCAGCGCGATCCGGGCGCGCGGGACTCCGCGTTCGGCGGCGATCTCGGCGACCGCCCGGGCGACGCGCCGGTCGGCCTCCTCGGTCGGCCCGTAGAACCGCTCCTGGATCGGGTCGCCGGCCGTCCGGGCGGACTTCGCGTCCCAGTCCCGGGTCAGCAGGCCGCGGGCCAGCGGCGACCACGGGGTGACGCCGACGCCCTCCGCGAGGCAGTACGGGATCATCTCCCGCTCCTCCTCGCGGTTGAGCAGGTTGTAGTGGTTCTGCATGCTGACGAACCTGGTCCACCCGTGCAGGTCGGCGGTGTACTGGGCCTTGACGAACTGCCAGGTGTGCATGGACGACGCGCCGAGGTAGCGAACCTTGCCCGCGGTGACGGCGTCGTGCAGAGCCGCCATGGTCTCCTCGATCGGCGTCCCGTAGTCCCAGCGGTGGATGATGTACAGGTCGATGTAGTCGGTGCCGAGCCGGCGCAGGCTCGCGTCCAGCTCACGCATGACGGCGCCGCGGGACAGGCCGCCGGAGAGCGGCCCCGGGCCCATCGCCTCGTACACCTTGGTCGCGATGACGACGTCCTCGCGCCGGGTCAGCTTCTTCAGGGCGCGGCCCAGGTACTCCTCGCTGGTGCCCAGCGAGTAGATGTTGGCCGTGTCGAAGAAGTTGATGCCGAGGTCGAGGGCCTGGGCAATGAACGGCAGGCTCTCCTCCTCCGGCAGCGACCAGGGGTGGGTGCCCCGGCCGGGCTCGCCGTAGCTCATGCATCCGAGCGCCAGCCGGGACACCTTGAGGCCGGACGAGCCCAGCCGTGCGTACTTCACGTCGCTTCTCCTCGTGAGTGGCGGTCGGTCACTTGACTTCGGTCAGACGGCCCCAGGAGGCGATGTCCTGGTCGAGCGGGATTTCCAGGCTGGCCAGGAACATCGCGGTCATCGCGCTGTGGCCGGCCAGGTGGGTGACCTCGGCGACCTCATTCTGCGAGTAGTGCTCGCGCAGGCCCCAGAACGCGTCGTGGCCGGCCTTGTGCTGCAGGATGCAGTCGTCGACGTAGCGGACCAGGGCGGCGCGGGACGGCGGCATCTCCTCGAACCGGCCCTCCTCGATGTCCTTGATCTCGGAGTCGGTCAGTCCGGCCTTGACGGCCAGGGGGTAGTGCAGCAGGCGCTCGAACTCGCTGTCGCGCAGCTTCGCCACCCGCAGCACGATCACCTCGCGGTCCAGCAGGCTCAGCAGGCCGACGGTGAACGAACCGCCCAGGGCGAGGTGCGGACCGGCGGAGCCCTTGGTGAGCAGCAGCGCCCGGGTCAGGTTGGACTGGAACTTCTCGTACACCTCGCGCTGCTCCGCGGTCATGTCGGCGACGTCGGTGAGGGTCACGCGGTCGGTCATCTCGGTTCTCTTCTCTCGGTGTGGTGGTGCGGACGGCCGTTCGGGCCGTTCGGGTTCTCCGGGTTCTCCGGGTTCTCCGGTCGTTCAGCTGGCCACGAGGGCCCGGGCCGGACTCTGCAGGAGGCGGTCGTCCAGCGCCCGGTCGACCGCGCGGACGGCGGCCTCGAGCTCGCGGTCGTCGAGCTCGACGACTCTGTCCAGGTGGCCGTCCGGGCGGACCACGAGCGCGCACGGTGTCGCGCCCAGCTTGGCCAGGACGGGGCCCGGCGGGCGGCCGCCCAGGTCGGTGACCCGGGCGCGGTCGACGGCCTCGGTCAGCCGCTCGACCAGCTGGACCCACCGGTCGTACCGGTATTCCAAGCCGGGCCAGAGCAGGACGGTGTAGCGGTCGACGGCGAGGACCGGCGCGGCGGCGGAGGCCCGCCAACCGAGCGGCAGCCGCTCGCCGGGGACGAGGCCGCGGCGCTTGGGCCGCGGGCCGTAGTGGGTGTCGACCTGGGCCAGCTTCGGTGCCAGGACGCGCTCCAGCAGCTGGGTGGCCGATCCGAACCGGTAGGCGATGTCCCGGCCGATGACCTGGTGCGGCTTGCTGTACAGGCCGATCCGGGCCAGCCGGGTGGACAGCCCGGCCACCGTCTCGACGGCGGGCCGGCGTTCCCGGTCGTAACTGGCCAGCAGACCGGGCCGGTAGTCGCCGCGCAGCACGCCCGAGAGCTTCCACCCCAGGTTCACGGCGTCCTGGATACCGGTGTTGACGCCCTGGGCGCCGGAGGGGCTCATGGCGTGGGCGGCGTCCCCGACCAGGAACACCCGGCCGCGCTGGTAGGTGCTCGCCGACTGGACGTGCGCGGTGAAGACCCCGCTGAACTTCATCTCCCCGAGCCGCCGCTCCCCGGGAACCCGCTCGGACAGCAGCCGCTCGAAGAACGCCCGGTCCGGCTCGCCCTGGTAGCCGTCCGGCACGCTGGCACCCACCCGGAAGATCCCGCCGCCGAGCGGGGCGAGCACCATGTTGCCGGTGCGGGTGAGGTAGTAGGCCGCCTCGCTGCTGGTGGTCTCGCCGACCAGCTCGGCGTCGGTGATCGCCAGGCGGGTGCGCATCGTCCGACCGGCGAACTCGAAGCCGAACGCCGGGCGGACGGTGCTGTTGTAGCCGTCGGCACCCACCACGTAGTCGTACGACCGGGAGGTCGACGCGCCGTCGGGCCCGCGCAGGACGCAGTGGACGGCGTCCTCGGACTGCGTGCCCTCGACGAAGGCGTGGTCGTAGCGGATCGTGCCGCCGAGGGCTTCGAGGTGCTCCTCCAGCACGGCCTCGGTGCGCCACTGCGGGATGGTGATGGCGAACGGGTAGCCGACGCCGCGCAACCGGTCGAACCGGACCAGGCCGATCATCTTCTTGTTGGAGTAGTAGTTCATTTGGTCGAAGTAGTGGCCTGCCGCCACCAGCTTCTCCCCGACGCCCACCCGGTCGAGCAGCTCCAGGATCCTCGGCCAGAGGATGGTGGCACGCGAATGCGGGCTCTGCCGACGGGCGTTGGAGATCACCTCGACCTGGACGCCGTGGCGCAGCAGCTCGGAGGCCAGGACCATGCCGACCGGCCCGGCGCCCACCACGAGCACACGCGGTTGTTCCTCGGCCACCGCTCAGCCGCCGATCTCGGCCAGTCGGTGCACCCGAGCCGGGGCGCGGAAGGCACCGTCGACCGCGGCGAGGAACGCCCGGGTGTACTCCTCCTTCATGTGCAGGTCGATGGCCTCCTGGTCGGCCCAGTCCTCGACCAAGACGACCGTGTGCTCCTCGGCCTCCGACCGGAACACGTCGAAGCGCAGCGCGCCGTCCTCGCGGCGGGTGTGCCGGGCCAGTTCCTGGAACGCGGCCAGGGTCGGCGCGAGCCGCTCAGGGACGAGGTCGAAGGTGACGACGATCTGGATGGTCATGCCGGGGTCCTTTCGTTCGGGGTCGGCGAGGATGCCGCGACAGGCCCGTCCTCGCACTCGTGCGGGGCGACGTCCCAACGCCACCCCTCGATCTGGAGCTCGCCGTCAGGGGAGAGGACGGCGTCGAGGCCGACCGCTCTGCAGTTGCCCGTCATCGCGCCGTGCGCGCCGCCGGGAAGGCCACCGCGCAGCAGGTTCAGGACGCCGCCGTGGGTGACCACCAGGACGGGTCCGTCGTGGTCGGCCGCCACGATGTCGCGCAACGCGGCGACGAAGCGGCGGTGGGCTTGGGCCCCGGTCTCGCCGCCGGGCGGCCCGTAGTCCGGATCGGTGAGCAGCCGGAGCATGGCCTCCGGGTTCTCGGCGGCGTAGCGGGCCCGGTCCAGGCCGTCGACCGTGCCCAGGTGCCGCTCACGCAGGCCGTCGAGGGTGGACAGCGGCAGGCCGAGCCGTTCGGCGGCGGGCCGGGCGGTCTCCACGGCCCGTACCAGCGGGGACGCGTGGACGGCGGCCCACCGGCCCGGCGTCAGCCGCTCGGCCGCCGCCCGGGCCTGGCGCCGTCCTTCGGCGTTGAGCGGGGTGTCGGCCTGGGCTTGGAAGCGGTTGCTGGTGTTGAGGTCGGTCTCACCGTGGCGGAGAAGCACGAGGCGCACGATGGTCGGCCTCAGGCAGCCGCGCCGAGCGAGCTGATCATCTCGGCGGCTTCGCCGACGGTCTGGCCGGCTTCGAGGGCCCCCTCCTGGATGGCGACGCCGAGGCGCTTCTCCAGGATCAGGGACATCTCCAGCAGGGTGAGCGAGTCCACCGCGAGCTCGTCGAAGGCGACCTCCGGGGAGACCTCCTCGGCGGGCACCTGGTACTTGGTGGTCAGGATCTCGATAATCATCTCGGTGACGGTCCGGGTCATTCGTCTCTCCTCGTGCGTACTCGTGTGTGGGGGTGGTGGCCGGTCGTGCGCAGTGGTGCCGCCGGGCTCAGCCCGGGGTGACGGCGGGCCAGGTGAGGGTTGCCGCCCCCCAGGTCGCACCGCCGCCGAAGGCGGTCAGGAGCACCCGGTCGCCGGGCGTGAGCCGGCCGTCGAGAGCACCGTCCGCGAGGGCCAGCGGGATGGAGGCGGCGGAGGTGTTGCCAACCCGGTCGATGTTGAGGACGGCCCGGTCGGTGGGAACGCCGAGTTGGTCGGCGACGGCGTGGACGATCCGGACGTTGGCCTGGTGGGCGACGATCCGGTCGACGTCGGCGACCTGCCACCCGGTCCGGGCCAGGGCCTCCAGGGAGGACTCGGTCATCCGGCGCACGGCGGTGAAGAACACCGACTTCCCGTCCATCCGGAAGTAGGCGTCCTCCGGGCGGGGCGGCCGGCCGCTGGTGCGTTCCTCGGCGCCGCCGCCGCGGACGGTGATCAGGTCGGCCATGCTGCCGTCGCTGCCGAGCCGGATCTGCCGGACCGCGCCCGGCTCGTCCGGCTGCCCGGCACGCAGGACCACGGCACCGGCGCCGTCGCCGAAGATGGCCCTCGTGGAGCGATCCTCGGGGTCGAGGATGGTGCTGAAGGTCTCGGCACCGATGACCAGCACGCTCTCGGCGTGGCCGGCGGCGATGGCGGCCGCACCGGCCTGCAGTGCGTAGAGGAAGCCGGAGCAGACGGCCGCGACGTCGAAGGCCGGGACGCCGACCAGGCCGATCCGGGTGGCGACCGAGGGGGCCGTGGCCGGACAGAGCCGGTCCGGGGTGGTGGTGGCGAGCACCACCAGGTCGACAGTGGTCGTTCCGGCGCTCTTGAGCGCCCGCTGTCCGGCCTCGACGGCGAGATCGCCGGTGGTCATACCGGGGTCGACGACGTACCGCTGGGCGATGCCGGTGCGGGTGCGGATCCACTCGTCCGACGTGTCCAGCCGCTGCGCGAGTTCGGCGTTGGTCACCACCCGCGGGGGAACCGTGGCACCGACACCGGCCAGAACGGCCGCGCGGGTCATCGCGCCACCGCCTCGGCGGCCGCGGACGGATGGCCGGCGGGAAGGCGGTGGGTGACGGCGGAGCGCACCTCGATGCCGACCAGGTCGGCGACGACGGTCATGGTGCGCCAGGTGTCGCCGTTCAGGCTGAGCAGATCCAGCTCGGTGAGCGCGGTGGTGACGGGCACCCCGCCCTCGTACGGGCGGTGCGGGCCGGCCGCAGTCATCACGGTCTGGCGCATCCAGAGAGTGTCGCTGTCCTGACGGCGGACGCCGTCCATCTCGTAGAGCATCACCTGGGCCAGCTGGAGCGCGGTCACGAAGGCGTCGACCATGGTGATCGACGGACCGTGGCCCGACTCCAGGCCGCGGGGGGCCGGACCGGCAGGCTCCTCCTGCTCGATGCCGAGCCGGGCGGTGGCGCGCAGCGCCCCCTGGTCCACCGCGACCTCGCGGATCAGCTGACGGCGAGTGGTGAAGCCGAGGCCGTAGTACCGGTCGGCCGCGGGCCCGAGGGCCTCGGCCGGGTTCGCGTACTCCCACTGGCCCTGACGCGGACTGCCGCTCCGGTGGACCAGCTCGCAGCGGACCCGCATGGTGCCGATCCTGCAGTCGATCACCGAGACCGACCAGCCGGGGGCATCGTCGAGCGCCTCCACGCGGCGGCGCGTGGCGGTCGCCTCCAGCTGGTCGAGGTCCTCCTGCGGGCGGCTGCCCGCCGTGATCCGCACCTCGCGCAGCCAGGCCTCGCCCAGGTCGTCGCCACGCAGGTCGGACAGGCAGAGTTCGGCGAGCTGGGCGGCGAGCACCAGCCCGTCGACGGTGCTGAAGTGGGGCCGGAGGTCGCCGACGGCCTTGCGTGACCAGTCGGCCGGGTAGCGGACCCCGACCACGGCACGGGCGCCGGCCACGCCGCCCGCGGTACGGACGACCCGGATCCGGCTCAGGTCGTAGTGGACCCGCCGGAAGCCCCGGCCGAAGAAGCGCCGGTCGCCGGGGCCGAGGTAGTCGTCGACCGAGGCCAGTGAGGTGTTCGCGACCTGGGTTGTCATCGGTTCTCCGTCCGTCGGGTGGCGTCCTGGGACTGGCCGGCCCGGCGCCGGGCGGCGCCGCGCCGGATGACGCAGGTGAGCAGCGCGGTGCACGTCCGCTGCCCGGAGTCGTCGGTGATGGCGATCTGATAGGAGGCCACCGACTGCCGTTCGTAGAGCGGGCGGCACTCGCCGGTCAGGGTGCCGGAGGAGACCCAGCGGTGGTGCGTGCAGGAGAGATCGAGGCCGACCGCGCTTCCGCCCGGTCCGGCGTGCACCAGTGCCGCCAGCGAGCCGAGGGTCTCGGCCAACACCGCGTTGGCGCCACCATGCAGGATGCCGATGGGCTGGCGGTTGCCGGTGACGGGCATCGTGCCGGTCACCCGTCCGGGTTCACAGGTCTGGATCTCGATTCCCATGCGCTGGGTGAGCTGTTCTAGTTCGTAATCGGTATCGACGGGAACTGGCCCGAGCGTCATGCGGGACATCACGGCATCCTTCCGCCCGCGGGCACGGGCACAGGAATGGCGGGAGCAGGCAGCTCTGCTGGATTGGAGAATTCTGGGAATTCCGCAGGCACTGCGTGGTCGACGGGGTTCGGCAAGGGCGACGCTGCCCGCGAATCCGGCCGTCGGACCGGCGCTGCGGAATTGAACGACTCCAAGTCAACACGATCGACGGGGGACGAACAAGCGGGTGGCCGATAGCTGCCACGAGCCGCTTGGGACCGGTCGTTCCGGATCTGCTGACCCCTCCAGTGGGACCGACACCGGGTGCCCCGATCGGACTGACGGGACATCAGGACCGGCTTGGCGACCGGTCGTCGCCTGTGGTTGTCTGCTGCTGTCAGGGCCGAGCGAGGGCGGCCGTCACACCCGCCCCGCCGTTGTCCGTTCACGAAGGGATGGTTTTGTCCTCCATGCAACACGTTTCTCTGGGAGCGCTCGCGGTGTCCCGCATAGGCCTCGGCACGATGTCGATGTCCGACTACTACACCGGCGCGGGCGAGGACGACGCGGAATCGGTACGAACGATCCGACGCGCAATCGACCTCGGGGTGAACTTCCTGGACACCGCGGAGATCTACGGCCCTTTCACGAACGAGGAGCTGGTCGGCCGGGCCATCGTCGGGCGGCGCGACGAGGTGGTGCTCGCCACCAAGTTCGGCCTGGTCGCGCACGGCGGCGCCGGCCCGAACTCGCTCGACAGCTCTCCGGCCAACATCCGTACCGCAGTGGAGGGTTCACTGAGGCGGCTGGGCACCGACCGGATCGACCTGTACTACCAGCACCGGGTCGACCCGGACACCCCGATCGAGGAGACCATCGGCGCGGTCGCGGAACTGGTCCATGAGGGCAAGGTACGGCACATCGGCCTGTCCGAGGCCGGCCCGGAGACCGTCCGGCGCGCCCACGCGGTCCACCCGGTGACGGCCGTGCAGACCGAGTACTCACTGTGGACCAGGGATCCGGAGGCAGCACTGCTGCCGTTGCTGCGCGAGCTCGGCATCGGACTGGTCGCCTACTCGCCGCTCGGCCGCGGCTTCCTCACCGGGACGATCCGCTCGGCTGACCAACTCGACGCCGAAGACTTCAGGTTGACGACACCTCGGTTCGCCCGTGCGAACCTCGACGCCAATCTGCGCATCGTGGACGAGGTGGAGCAGGTGGCCGCGGAGGCCGGGGTGACAGCGGCCCAGGTCGCACTCGCCTGGCTGTTGGCCCAAGGGGAGGACATCGCGCCGATCCCCGGGACCAGGCGCAGCGCCCGGGTCGAGGAGAACGCGGCCGCCGCGGCCGTCACGCTCACCCCGGCCCAGCTGGGGCGACTCGACGCACTAAGGCCGGCGGTGGGGGCGCGGTACGCCGAACAGGACCTCGCCCGAACGGGTCTCTGACCCGAAGCCACAGGTAGGTGCCGACGGTCAGTCAGCGCGGTGAGGTTGTAGGTCATGAGCGCGCCCCACGTCCACATCGCGTTGACCGCGTGCGAAGCCGACGGCAGATGGTTCAGGGCCGGCGCCGGCCCGGCGTGCGGGAGACCGTACCCGTATCAGCCCGACTCCCGCCGCACCACCTGCGGATTGGGGTCTGAGGGGCGCGGCCGGGGCGGGCCACCCTGCTCCGCCCCGGCCGGACGACCCCGTCCCACGGAGCCGGCGAGCCGTCAGACCCAGGTCCGCCGGGCGGCTTCGGCACCGGCCTGGAAGCGGCTGCGGGCGCCGAGCCTGGTCATCAGGTCGGCGATGGTCCGCCGGTTGGTGCGCACGGAGAGCCCGGTGCGGGCGGCAATGGCCTCGTCGGTCAGCCCCTCGGCCAGCAGCCGCAGGACCTCGCGCTCCCTGTGGCCCGGTCCGCTGTCGTCCCCGGAATCCTCTGATGACTTCAACTCACGCCCCTGGTCCCAGAGTTGCTCGAAGAGCAAGCGGCATGCGGCCACCGGGGCCACGCCACGCAGGAAGACCCAGCCGAACTGTTCGGCGAGTGGGTCGGTCGGGACGATCGCCGCGTCCCGGTCGGCGACGGCCATCCACAGGGGCGGCCGGTTCACCGCCAGGAATTCCACGCCGAGGGCCGCCATCCGGTCGGCGCTCCCACCGAAGGCGGGATCATCCAGGTTCTCGGGGCCGATCGCGCGGACCCGCACCCCACGGCTGATCAGTTCCGTACCCAGGAGTTCGAGGCGGGCGCGGAGCTGAGGTTCGACCGGCGCGCTCGGCAGCACCAGCAGGATCTCGCGCACGGCCCGTCTGGCAAGCGCGCCGAGCCCGTCGAGCAGTCCGATCGAGCAACCGGGGCCCGGTAAGGGTCCGCCCGGACTCGGGGTCTGCGCCGGGGCGCTCCCACCGCTCCTCGGCGGCACCTGCCAGCTGCCCGCGGTTGCGGCGTCCCGGGCGGCGGCCGGCCTGCGCGGACCGGTCCCGGGAACTCGATCCTTGGGCCCAGCCAGTACCTGGACCTCAGACGTACCCATTGCTCCCCCTGTCACGTTCGAGCGGCCGAGCCGGAGGGCCACATGACGTCCCGGATCTCCGGTTGTGCTAGCCCCCCGCCCGCCGCCCGGGCCTACTCCGGCAGCGAGAATACAGAACGTTCGCATTTTTTTAATGTGACGGGACTCACAATCACCCGGGGGCGGCCTGCTCAGGACGGGCCCAGAGCCCCCCGGTACCAGGGGGCCGCGATCCGAGCCAACGGCCCCGGTCCGGCGGGGCAGTCGGCGACTCGCCAGATATCCTCGCTGCGGTACCAGCGGTCCCGTGCCACCAGTCCGAACTGGCGCTCCGAGAGCCGCCCGGGGTTCGCCGCGAGCAGGTGCAGGCACTCTCCCCACGGCCGGTCCGGTCCCGTCGGCGCGACCAGGACTCCGTATCGGGCCAACGCCGCCAGCAGGTCCCCGACGTGCACCGGCTCGGGGTGACTCGCGTGATGGACGTCGGACGGAGCCGCGTGCTCCCCGGTCGCGAGAGCACCGATCAGGCGGGCCAGATCGTCGCGGTCCACCATCGACAGCTGGGCCGACCCACCGCCCCAGAGCGCTGGAACCCCACGGACCAGTTCACCCATCGCGGGCACCACCCACCGGTCACCGACTCCGGTGACCAAGCCGGGCCTCAGCACGACGCCACCCGCGTCCAGCACGAAGCGCTCTCCGAGGAGCCTGCTCCGACTGGCTTCCGACACCGGTTCGGCCGGCGCGCCGCACACCTCAATGCCCGAGTGTGACCCCTCCCCCCGTACACCGCGGCGGTGGACAGGTGGACGATCCGGCCCATGCGGGCCCGGACGGCCTCCGCCATCGGCGCCTCGGCCCCGCGGACGTTGACCGTCTCGCACTCCTCCGCGCCGCCACCAACCCGGGAGGCCAGATGGACCACCACCTCGGCACCGTCGCACAGCCGAGTCAGCGCCTCAGGGCCCGTGAGGTCACAGCTCACCCAGTCCACTCGTCCGTCGCCCTCCGGCACCCGGCGGGCCAGCGCGCGCACCCGCGCACCGCCGTCGGTCAGGACCCGCAGCACGGCCGAGCCGATGAAGCCGGTCGCTCCCGCGAGCCCGACCCGGGTCAGCACGACCATCCCCGGCGCTGCTCGGCGTCCAGCACCAAGGCGCCGCGCGTTCCCGGCGTCGCGATGCCGGGCAGCAGGCAACGCCAGAGGTTGGCGATCCGCTCCGGCAGGTCCGCCCGACCGCTCGCGATCTGCGACATCACCTGGGAACCGGTGAACCCCGCCACCAGGACGGCGGCGAAGACACCCTCCTCCGCTTCGGGCAGCAGCTCGCCCGCCGCCCGGGCCGCGGTCAACTCGGCCCGGAAGCGCTCGATCCACTCCTGGTAGATCGAGTACTCGGACAGCCCGGCCTCACCCTGCTCGACCGCCAGCCGCACGCCGGCCCGGAAGACCACGTTCCGCTGGAGTTCGTGGGCGAGATAGAAGGTGAGGTCGACCAGCTGCTGGAGGCCGCCGGGCTTCCGGGGCAAGCCCTCCAGATGAGCCGCCTGGTACATGATCACCGCCCGCGCCAGTCCCTCCTTGGACTTGAAGTGGAAGTAGATCGCCCCCGGGGTCGTCGCGGCGCGTTCCGTGATTCTCGTGATCGAGCCACCAGCGAAGCCGGACTCGTCGAACACCTCGGCCGCCGCTTCCAGGATCAGCTCTCGGGTACGAACCGCACGCTGCTGTCTGCCCACCATTGACGCCTCCCCGTCCAACTTCCAGAAGAAAAACAGAGCACCAGGCCGAACCGTCGTTCGATATATTCGATACCGTCCACCACCCCGGATGCACAATCGAAAAGCACCGAAAGAAGGAAAGTGCACCACCATGTCCGATAGTGGAATCCTCTTGGAATCGGCCGCCTGCCACGCCGTCACCGGAAAACTCGTCCACAAGCTGGATCCTGACGAGGCCTTCCTTACGATGTGGCGCCGGACCGGACCCGACACCTTCTCTGTGACCGCACACTGGCCCGCTGACCGGCCATTCTACCGATCGGCCGACGGTGGCTTCGATTCCTTACTCCTGACCGAGACGGTCCGTCAACTCTTCCCGCTGATCAGCCATGTGGGATACGACACACCCTTCGAGTGCCATCTGGTCTGGGAGAACTACCGGTACGACCTCGATCCGGCGTTGCTGCGGGCCGGCAGTGGACCGGTCGCACTGGAACTGCGCGTGACCTGCTCCGACCTCGTCCGCAGGAGGACCGGGCTGGCTGGCATGACGATGGACGTGGACGTCCTGCGGGGCGGAATCCGACTCGCCACGGCCACCTCCCGGTTCACCGTTCAGGCGCCCGCGATCTACCGGCGGCTGCGTGGGGCCAATTTCGATCGGGTGTGTGCGATGGCATCCGCACCGCCGGCCCCGGAAGGGATTCCCGCACCCCTCGCCGGACGCTCCGATCAGGCCGACGTGGTACTTTCCGAAATCCCACACGTGGATGTTCCGGAACAGATAGCGAGCGAAATGTCTGGTTTATTGGGACCGAACTCCGACAGTTGGTGGCTGCGGGTGGACATCACCCACCGCACGTACTTCGACCATCCGGTCGACCACGTTCCCGGCGCGCTGCTGCTGGAGGCCGCCCGGCAGGCCGCCCAGGCCCTCTGGTACCCGGTGCCGGCCTTGCCGCTGACCATGTCCGCCGCGTTCCACCGCTACGTGGACCTCGACGCCCCTTGCCGCATCACGGCGCGGGTCGAGTCTCCCGCCCTGGCCAGGGTCACCGCCGAACAGTACGACCGGCTCTGCTTCACCTCGGAGGTCGGTACCGCATGAGCCGGTGAACCGCCCCGTTGCCACCCGACGGCCGACGGCGGTCCGGCCCAGCGCCCGGCCCGTGCCGGTGGCGAGGGCCGCCGCGGCCGATCACGCCTTGTCTCCATACGCAGCGACGACCAGAGCGGGTTCGTCGTGCTCCCGTGCGAGTGGGTCGTCGAGCGCACCCTGGCCTGGCTGATGCGCTCATGCCGCCTGGTCCGCGACTACGAGACCCTGCCCGCCAGCAGCAAAGCCGCCGTCCTGTGGTCGATGACCATGCTCATGGGGCGCCGCCTCGCCCGGCACCGTACCCGCGCGGTCAGCCCGTTGTCCGCCGCGGCCAGGCGTCGAACTCCGTGGGCATCTCCCGCCATCGCCCGCCCGCCCGAAACCGCCAGATCACCCCCTCGAACTGCTGCCGCAGCCGCTCCGGGTACGGCTGTACTCGCCGATCGGCAAATACGGCTCGATGAACTCCCGCTCCACATCGGTCAGTTGCGATCGCGTCACGCAACGCGGCCTACTGGATCAGGACCCGCAGCAAGGGTGAAACCCACAGATTGATCACGCCCAAATGCGAGCCCTAATTGGTGGTGATGTCCGAAATCCCGGCGGGGGCAGGGACGGGTTCGAGGGCGAAGGTCTGGCCCGTGGGCGTTGTGGCACAGGGGAGTTGGAGCACCGAGGCGCCCGGGGTGGCGATGCCTCCGGGGACGGTGACGCACGCGTCGGTGTGGGCCGGCCGGATCAGGTAGGCGCCGGAGCCGTACATCGACGGGCGCAGCCTGAACCGTTCGGCGGTGCCCCGGCGGCCGCAGTAGTCGTTCATCAGGGTGGCACCCTCGGTGAGCAGCCCGGAGTCGACTCCCAGGCAGCCGTGGCCGAGAACGGGATGGAGCGAACGGATCGTGTAGAGGCCGTCGGCCCCCGGCTCCAGGACGTAGGTGGGCACGGCGCCGGCGCAGTCGACCTGCGTCACCCGCCCACCGCTGTCCTGGACGGCCGACTCGCCGAGGCACAGGCCCGATCCCGTTGGCCGGATCCGGTACGCCCCGGCGGCGAGCGGGGGCGGATCCTGGGCGGCGCTTCCGCGGGGTGCGGCGGTGCCGGGGGAGCGGGCGGGGCCGTTTCGGAGCGCCAGGACTCCCGCCACCGTGCAGAGCACGGCTAAGAGGGCCCCGAGCAGCGCTGCACCCCGGGACAGCCGCCGCGAGCCGGGCACCGGCGGAGGTGGTGGGGCGGAGGTGCTCGGTCCCACCCCACCGGTGTCGTCGGTCTCCTCCTTGCCCGATGCCAGGCGGGCGCGTGCCTCCAGCCAGGCGGCCGGAGGTCCCTGGTGGCCGCAGGCGAGGAGGAACGCCCGCAGCACTTCGGGCCTGGGCAGTTGGTCATGGCGCAGATTGGCGGCCACCGTGCTGCGCGGGAGCGTCTCGCCGAGTTCGGCGGCGCGTTCCTCCAGGGCGCGGTAGGTGAGTCCGGACCGTTCTCGTAACTCCCGCAGCAACGCGACGAATTGAGCCGCGTTATGGGCGCGGGCTGGATCGGGGGACGGTGGCGGAGAACTCATCCCGCGATTCTTGCGGAGCACCGCGGGCGGAACCATCGGGATTTGAGCCGTTCATGACCAGCGATCCCCGGGTGGGTATGCCTAGTACCAGGCGGTGCCCCAGCCGGAGCACTCGGTGACCTGACTGCCGTTCAGCGAGCAGACCTGGAAGGTGAACTGGTCGCCGGACTTCATGCCGGTGTTCGGGGACTGGTTGGCGGACTGACCGTTCACGCCGCTCTGCCAGCGGTGCCAGAGCGTGCCGGTGAGGGTGGAGTTCACCTTCTTCCAGACCACCCTGGCAGAGGTGGTGTCGTCGGCCTGGTTGTCCCAGAGGCGGAAGGTGTCGGTCTCGCTGATGTACTCGACGCCCGCGAGGTTGTTGGTGGTGCGCAGGGCGGTGGTCTTGGCCGCGGCGGGCGTCACCGCCAGCGTCACTACTGCCAGGGCGGCTGCCACGGTGACGACGATGCGACTCGGGTTCTTCATGGGGGTGCTCCTCGATCGGGGCCCGTGACGTCGGCAGGACTGCCGTGGTGGGCGCTCCCAGCTTGTGAACCGGCGTGGGGGCGGGTCAACGGCGCTCGCCCGTCTGGGACATGGCGCGGCGGGCCGGTGGTCCGTGGCCTTGCGTGTCCCGGGCCGTCCGGGACGCGTCCGCACACCGGGCCGGGTGCCGTGGGAGCGCCCTCGCGTCGTCGGTCCGGTGCGGTGGCCGGCTCTGCCGCCGCTGCGCTGTCTGTCCCGGACAGGTCGGACACCGCTGGTCAGCGGCCGGGCGGCTGTCCACGGGTGTCCGGGACGGCTGATCTCCTTGCCCGGCCGCTCCGGTGGGTGGTGGAGTTCGAGTCGCTCGGCCCCCGGCTGCTCCGCCACGAACGGTTCCGGCCGAGGACCGGGCCGTGGATTGGGTTCGTCCGGGCCTGGCTTTCGTCACACCACGAGGAGTTCACGATGATCAAACTCAAGCACGCGGCCGTCGGCGTCGCCGTCGCCGCCAGTGTCGTCCTGGGCGCTGCGGGTACCGCGCATGCCGAGAGCTGGATCACCCTGCGTTCGGGGATCAGCCTCGCCACCTGCGAGGCCGAGAAGAACGGTGCCACCCAGCCGGTCCGGTGCATCGAGTCCCCGAAGGGCAGTGGCAAGTACAAGTTCCAGGTCTGGGCCTGAGCGGTGCGACCCGGCCGGCCGGCCCGCAACTCCCCGGTCGGCCGCCACCCGGGCCCTCCGGAACTGCTCGTCTAGGGCTCGAACAAGGGCAGCGGGTCGCCGATCCGAGTCGAGGGCCGCGTTCACTCGTCCTCAACGCCTGCACTTGTTTCCCAGGCGGCAGTGACACATCCCTCTTCCCAGTGCCACCAGCCTTTCGCCTCGCCGTGTTCGAGCAGCTTGCGTATCCGCTTGAGGTCCGCTTCCGGCGGGACGTCCAGCGCGACCATCCGGAACTGCTCGATGCCCTCGCCGGTGGTGCCGAGCCGGTAGAAGGTCTCCAGCACGGTCTGCCGGGCGGCGGCAGAGCCTGCGTCCTTCAGGACGATCAACCGGATGGTGCAGTTTTCCGAGGGGTGCACGGTCTCCCCGGCCCACCGCAAGCCATCGTCATCGACGTTCACGCGGATGACATCGCCGCTCGCGATGCCACGGACGAACCAGGGGGTGTTGTCGAGGCGCGCTGTTCCGTCGCCGAGGTCCACGGCCCACAGGCTCTCGACGCTAGCCGGTGGCCAGCCGTCCTCGTCGACCTCCATCTGGAAGTGGACCTTCACGTGGGCGTCGCTGATGTTCGTCACCCGCGCCATCATCCACCTGGGCCGGCCAGGACCGACGCGCAGCGCCCCAGCGCTCGGACTGGATGGGTCAGGCGGGCCTGCCAGCGGGCGCTCCTGAACTACCTGGGGCTGTTCGTGAGTCAATCAGTCAACAGGGTGGGGTGCCTCTGTCGGGGCGACGGAGGTGCCACACCGGGTGATGCCTTACTCGTCCTCCTCGTCGTCCTCGGATTCGGCGGTCCACCACAGGTCGATCCGATAGGTTTCCAGAGTCTCGTGGTGGGCCGCGAAGACGGCGTCCGAGTTGAGTTGACCTTCCGGGGTGGCCAGTTGGGCACGCAGTCTGCTCTGCTGGTCCTCGGCGGCCCCGCGCCCCTTCCAGGAGACACGGCCCTTGTACAGGCCGGGGCGTGGCAGGTCGAAGCAGCCGGCGATCTCGGGTGAGAACGCGCGGATGACCACGCATCCTGTCGGTGCGTCGAGTTCAACCTCGCGTTCGCCCTCGGCTCCCCAGTCGCTGCCGGCCGCTGCCGGGCCGTCCCACACGCGAACCAGGATCTCGGCGGGGGCAGTGCCCTGGAGACTGTGGACGTAGATCTGGGAACCGGTCCCGGCGACCACATCCCGCCGGCTCCTGGCGAGAGCTTCGTTGCTCGGCACGGTGGCATCGGAGTCGTACACCACGATCTTGCCGTTGTCGGGCCAGGCTTCGGTGCGGAACTCGAAGAGGACGGGCACCACTTTCTCCTCGCTGCTCTGACCAGTAGTCGGCTACGGAAAGCGTGCGCGAGCATGGCCAGGGTGGTCCAGCGGTGCCATGAGACCCAGCGACGGACCTGGTGCTCGTCCAGCCCGGCCAGATCCTTGGCGGCCTGGAAGGTCTCCTCGACCGTCCAGCGGCGGCCGGCCGTCTTGACCAACTTGGACAGCGGGACGGGGTGGGGCGAGTAGCAGCGGTTGTAGGAGAGTTCGCCGGTGCGTCGGTTGCGTCGAATGAGCAGCCACCGGTGGCCTGGGCCACCTACCGTTGCAAACCCTCCAGGGCTGATGACCACTCGAGGTCGGAGTCGAGGAACAGCGGGAGCTGTGGCTGTTGCACGCCCTCCAGGGCTGATGACCACCCGCGGCGGCGCCCCGGCCTGGTACCGGCGCCTGCCGTTGCAAGCCCTCGAGGGCTGATGACCACGCGTGTCCGTGACCCGGATCGTCGCCCACTCCGGCTGTTGCAAGCCCTCCAGGGCTGATGGCCACACGGAGACCCAGGTGTTGGCCAACGGGACCATGTGGTGTTGCAGGCCCTCCAGGGCTGATGACCACACGACGTGCTGCTGCTCGTCCCAGCAGTCGTAGATGTTGCAAGCCCTCCAGGGCTGATGACCACGGACACCATGCCCGTGGTGACGGACGGGGAGGTGATGTTGCAAGCCCTCCAGGGCTGATGACCACCTCAACGCCCGCCACGCGGTGTGGGAGCAGGCCCGGTTGCCAAGCCCTCCAGGGCTGATGACCACTGGCCCGGTAGACCTGGCTGAGCGCGATCCGGCTGCGTTGCAAGCCCTCCAGGGCTGATGACCACCCTGCGCCATGGCGTTGATGTAGGAGACCTTCATGGGTTGCAAGCCCTCCAGGGCTGATGACCACCGGGGCGGATGCGGCCCAGCGCGATCACGCGCTGGCGTTGCAAGCCCTCCAGGGCTGATGACCACCGCGCGGCCATGGTCAGCGCCTCCCGTCGGCCGGGGGTTGCAAGCCCTCCAGGGCTGATGACCACCGAGGGGGAGACCAAGTTCCTGGGCCGCCTCGGGCTGGTTGCAAGCCCTCCAGGGCTGATGACCACCCCGGTCGCCGGTGTCCATCGCCACACACTCCCCGGTGTTGCAAGCCCTCCAGGGCTGATGACCACTGGCCGGGCCTCCCGTCGGCCAGACCACGAGCGACTGTTGCAAGCCCTCCAGGGCTGATGACCACGGCAGGGCCCTCGACCCGGAGCACCTGGAAAAGGTCGTTGCAAGCCCTCCAGGGCTGATGACCACCCTGAAGCACCTGGCCGCAGCCGATACGGCTTCGACGTTGCAAGCCCTCCAGGGCTGATGACCACGGCCGCGGCCGACGTCGAAGTCCTGGCAGCCGACTCGTTGCAAGCCCTCCAGGGCTGATGACCACGAGAGGCGGCCGGCGGTGCGCACCGCCCAGGGCATGTTGCAAGCCCTCCAGGGCTGATGACCACTTGACTGTCAGTCAAGTCTGCGGCTGGACCGAAGGTTGCAAGCCCTCCAGGGCTGATGACCACCCGAGGGTAAAGCATCAGGTCGCCAGAGGTATCGAGTGGCCGGGTGGTGACTGTTCTGCAGCGACTGGCCGGTAGCGCATCATCGCACCCATGGGGGCCGGGCCTGTCAAGCGCGTGTGGCTGTCTGGCCTCGGGGTTTTGTCTTGTTGCTTCCGGGGCGGGGTGGTCTGCATGGCTTC
>NZ_JBICYZ010000105.1:0-24527 GCF_043201465.1 Kitasatospora sp. NPDC048298 | reverse complement strand
GCCAGCAACCCCACCCGGTCAAACCTCGATGGCAGGAACCTAGCGGTGATCAAACTTCGGTGACAAACGGTGAAGCTTCGCTGTCACAAGACAGTTTCGCTGCCCGGCCGGAAGCGGCGGCATCTCACCTGCTCATTTAGTTTCAAACGATACCGTATCGGGTGAAGTAGTCTGGCTTCATGGCCTCCGACGCTCCTTGCCGTACCACCGACTCGCGCGCGACCGACCGCCCCGGGGATCCCTCACCCTTCGCGCTCGGCCTGCTGCTGCGCCGGGCGCACTGGCGTGCCGCCGCAGGGCTCGGGGAGGCGCTTCGGCCGCTCGGCATCGAGCTGCGGCATTTCGCGGTGCTGATCGAGCTGGTCAACCACGGGCCCACGGTGCAGCGGGACCTGGTGGCGGCGACGGGGTCCGACAAGGCCGGAATCATGCGCATCGTGGACGACCTGGAGCGCAAGGGCCTGGCCGTGCGCAAGACCGTTGCGGGGGACCGGCGGGTGCGGGCGGTGGAGATCACGTCCCAGGGGCTGGAGCTCTTCGACGCCGCCCACGTGGCGGCGGAGCCGGCGGCCGAGCGCCTGGTCGCCGAACTCGGGCCCGGCGAGGCTGAGAAGTTGATGGGCCTGCTGACCCGGATCGCCCACCCCGCGGACGACCAGGCGTAGGTGCCCCCGCACCCCGCTGTCGACTGCGTCGGCGGCTTGGGTGCACGCGGCTTCCGCGGCGGCCCCGTCCTTGCGCGCTGCGGCCGTCGACGCTGCGCGCGGCCCCGGCGATCGATGGCGGGCCGGGGCTCCCCTGTCGCTGGGTGCGCGTCATCAGCGCGCCCGCCGCGCCACCTGCACGGCAGGCTTGTCCGTCGCCCGTGGCTCGCCGATGGGATCCACGCGCGCGGAGAGTACGGCGGACTGGCGCGCAATGGCCGAGACGGGGAATCGAGGGCGGGGGACTTGTCGCCCATGATGGTTTCACTAGATACGGTATCGAGAGATACTAGCTATGTGTCGAAGGCTCCGTTGAGTGGATGGAGGCAGGCGATCATGGACGTGTACGAGGCGGTGGCAGGGGCCGGCGGGCGGTGCGCGGGTTCACCGACCGTCCTGTCCCGAGGGAGACGCTGGAGCGCGTGCTGTCGGCCGCGGCCTGGGCGCCGTGGCCGAGTCTGCCCGCGTGGTTCAACGATCGGGCCAACGCCGCCTACTGAAGGTTCCGTAGGGCGTAACTCTCGTAGAACGCCTGGACGATGCGCTTCGTCCCGTCGCCGCTCGCGGCGGCCGTGGACGGGGTCGTGGACGCGAGTGCCAGGGCGGTGCCCCCGGCGAGAGCGGTGCCGACCAGAGTGCGTCGGCCGATGGGCTTCTTCATGTGCTGCCTCCTGGTGGCGCCGTCGACGGGTTCCCGTGCGGTACCCGCGTGGGCCGCGCTGATGATGTCGGGTCAGGCGCTCTCGCCGCGGAGCACCTGGAGGAACCGGCCGAAGTTGCCCTCCGACCAGTGTTCGACGGACTGCCCGCCCACGACGCGGTCGATGGAGATGCCGCTGAGGTGGACCTCGCGGCCGGACGGGGGGATCCCCAGGATCGTCCCCGTGTGGATGCCGCCGAGGCTCCAGCGGGTGACCACCTTGGCGCCTTCCGCGATCTGGTCGAGCACGTCCAGGCGGTAGCCGGTGAGGGAGGCCTTCAGTTCGAGGTCGCCCACGACCCAGGCCGAGCGTTCGTTCGGTCCGTCGAACCCGTGGAGCACGAGGTCCTTCGAGATGTAGCGCTCGAAGCCGGCGGCCAGGTCCCCGTTGTAGCCGGCGTAGAAGGCGGCGGCCACCTGTCGGGGTGACAGGCGCGCGCCGGACGGGGCGTCGTGCGGTTCCGGGCTGTGCGCGCGGGCTGAGGCGGGTGTGGCCTCGATGGGCCTGTCGGCGGTCATGTGAACTCCTGGGGGGTGAGTGGTCGGAGGCGTGGGGTCCGTGGGAGCGCGGCGGTGCTTCATGTGCCGGGCGGTCCGACGGGTACTTGTCGCGTCAAGCATCTGCTTGACGCGACAAGTACATAGCGAAACTGCTTGCTGAGTCAAGGACTTGGGTGAAGGTGTATCCGCAGGGGTGCGTCGGCGCCGGGGGAGGAGTGGGATCGGTTTGCGCCCTCGAGGTTCCTTGACCCGTCAAGGAGTTAGGGTGGGGCCATGCCCTCCGACCAGCAGCTGTTGCAGCCCCTCACCCCGAGCGAGGAGGCGTTCGTGCGTGAGCTGAGCCGCGTTATGCTGGCCCTGCCGCGCGCGGTCGACGCCGACATCGTGCGCGAAGCCGGGCTCCCGCTCTCCGAGTACACGCCCCTGATGCACCTGTCCGAGGCGCCGGGGAAGGCGATGCGGATGAGCGAGCTCGCCGCCGCCTGCAGCATCTCCCTCAGCGGGATGACCCGGGTCGTCACCCGGTTGGAGAAGCAGGGCTGGGTCGAGCGCACCAAGAGCGCCCGGGACGGACGCGGCTGGAACGCCGCCCTGACCGACACCGGCCTCGCCCGCCTCGAACAGGCCTGGCCGGCGTTCCTGGTCAGTGTGCGGCGACACCTCGTCGACCACTTCGGCGGCCAGGACCTCACCCACCTCACCGCCACGCTCCGGCGGGTCGCCACCCCCGAGGCCGGGCCGGGCTGATGCCCGGGCGACGCTTCGTCCTCGTCGCCGACGACCAGATCGTCCTGCCGGGACGACGCGGCCTCGACCGCCACCGGCAACGGCGCACCGCGACGGCACCGAGGTGGCCGCCCTCCGACGGCGATCCGCCCCCTCCCGCCCCACCGCTGGAATCGGAGGGCATCCCGCCCGGCCGGTGACCCGGCGCGACGACCGCAGGCCGGACCGAATGCGGCAGTTCTGATGACAAGTCACTCGTGCGGGCTACTTTCCCCTCCTTGTCTTCAGTCGTTCCGAGCCTTCGCCTACGATCGGACTGCCTGGAAGCCGGATAGTAGGAGGGGAACTCCCTTGGGCTCGGTGCTGCTGCTCGGCGCGGATTCGCTGAGCGTCGAGGACGTGGCGGACTTCGCCCGCCGACCGGACGAATGGGACATCCGGCTGGACGAGGCCGCAGAGCGGCGGATGGCGGCGTCCGCCCGGGTCAAGGACGATCTCGTCGGGTCGGGCAGGCCCGTGTACGGAGTGACGACCGGCTTCGGTGACAGCTGCGGGCGGCACATCGGCCCGGCGAAGGCCGCCGACCTTCAACGCAACCTGATCGCCGGTCACTTGGCCGGAAACGGTGAGCCCGCTCCGGTCGAGGTGGCCCGGGCCACCATGCTGATCAGGGCCAACTGCCTGGCCCGGGGCTACTCCGGCGTCCGGGTCGCCCTGGTGGAACTGCTGGCCGACTGCCTGCGCGCGGACATCCTGCCGATGATCCCGCAACGCGGCTCGGTGGGGGCCAGCGGTGACCTGGTGCCGCTGGCGTACCTGGCCGACCTGCTGACCGGCAACGGCGCAGTGCTGCACCGGGGCGAGGTGCGGACCGCCGCCGACGCGCTGCGCGAAGCCGGTCTGACACCGGTCCTGCTCGCCCCGAAGGAGGGTCTGGCGCTCATCAACGGCACGTCCTTCATGGCCGGTTACGCCGTCGTCGCGATCCGTGCCGCACACGAGCTGTCCGCCGTCGCGGACCTCTGCACGGCGCTCGCGACCGAGGCGCTGGAGGCGAGCGCCGGGCCGTTCGAACCGTTCCTCCACCGGCACAAGCCGCACCGGGGGCAGGACGGCAGCGCCGCGCGGGTGCGCCGGCTGTTGCACGGCTCGCGGCTGGCCGTACGGCACGAGGACCGGGTCAGGGCCAACCCGGAACTGGCCGGGAACGCCTTCCAGTTGCTGCGGTCCGGCCTCCAGGACCGGTACTCCGTCCGCTGCGCACCGCACGTCACCGGCGTGCTGAACGACACCCTGGGCTGGGTCGCCGACTGGCTGGACACCGAGATCAACTCCAGCAACGACAACCCGCTGTTCGACCCCGAAACCGGCGAGGTCCACCACGGCGGCAACTTCTACGGCGGGCACGTCGGACAGGCGATGGACGCCCTCAAACTCGCCCTGGCCGGCCTCGGCGACCTGCTGGACCGTCAGACCGCCCTGCTGGTCGACGAGAAGAGCAACAACGGACTGACCGCGAACCTGGTCCGCCCGGTGGCCGCGTCGGACTACGAGGCAGGCCTCCACCACGGTTTCAAGGCCGCGCAGATCGCCTCCTCCGCCCTGGCCGCCGAGGCCCTGAAGAACACCACGCCGGCCACGGCGTTCTCCCGTTCCACCGAGTCCCACAACCAGGACAAGGTCAGCATGGCCACCATCGCGGCCCGGGACGCCTGGCACACCGTCGAACTCGTCCGGGCCGTCGCGGCCATCACCCTGGCCGCGGCGTGCCAGGCGGTGGACCTGCGCGGCAGCGACCGCCTCGCGCCGGCCACCCGGACGGCGTACGAACTGGTGCGCACCGTGGCCGGGTTCGTCGACCGGGACCGGCGGCTCGACGTCGAACTGGCCGCCCTCGCCGGGTTGATCGCGTCCGGCAGGCTCGGTGCGCTGCTCACTGCCGTGGACGACGAGGCCGTGGAGGAACCGCCCGAGCAGGCAAGGAGGTCTGGTGTCCGTGGACACGCCTGAGCCGGCACTGCTGGTGCGCGAGACGGTCGGCGCCGTGCTGGGAACGTCCCTGCACGAGTGGCCCGCCGACCGGCCGTTGGCCGAACTGCCGGACGCGATCTACGACAGCCTCGCCCAACTCGAGGTGCTCACCCGGCTGGAGCGGGCCCTGCGCCTGCGGCCGCGCCCAGTCGAACCGCACCGACTCGCCACCGTCGAAGCCATCCTGGGATACCTCGCCGAGGCCCCCCGCGCGACCACCGGCGGGTGCGGGTGAGCGCCGCCCGCGTCGCCGTCACCGGCATGTTCCTGGCCACCGGGCTGGGCATCGGCACCGATCAGGTGTGGCGGGCCGTGTGCGAGGGCGACTCGGCCATCGGCCCCTGCCCGGACCTGACGGACGTGCTCGCCGCCCGCCTGCCCGAGGCGCCCGCCGCCGCGCGCCTGATCGAGGAGGCCGGCCGGGACGCGCTGCGGCACGCGGACCTGGACCCGGCGTCGCTAGACCCGTACGAGATCGGCCTGACGCTCGGCACCAACGCGGAGTCGGAACGGCTCTGGCTCGCCTACCGCTCGGCGTCCGATGCCCACCCCGCGCACACCTGCGCCGACCGGCTCGGTGCGGCGATCGGCAGCCGCGGGCCCAAGGCGGTCTTCACCACCGGCTGCATCGCCGGCGCGAACGCCGTCGCCCACGCCTACGACGCCGTCGCCGAGCGGCGCGCCACCGTCATGCTGGCCGGCGGCTACGAGGCGCTCAACCTCACCACCATTGCCACGTTCGCCAGTTGGAAGGCGATCGACTCGGCGCCCTGCGCCCCGTACGGGCGCAGCGGTGGCCTGAACCTCGGGGAGGCGGTGGCCTTCCTGGTCCTGGAGTCGGAGGAGTCCGCCCGCGCGCGCCGGGCGCCCGTCCACGCGTACGTGCTCGGCTACGGCCTGGCCGGCGACGCCCACCACATCACCGCCCCGCCGCCCGACGGCGCGGGCCTGCGGGCGGCGATGCTCGGCGCGCTGGCCCACACCGGGCTCACCCCGGACGCCGTCGGGTACGTCAACGGCCACGGCACCGGCACCCCGGCGAACGACACCGCCGAACTGAGCGCGATGCGCGCCGTGTTCACCGGTCCGAAGCCGCCGCCGATGAGCAGCTCGAAGGCCCAGCTGGGCCACACCCTGGGCGCCTGCGGCGCGGTCGAGGCGGTGCTCACGGCGCTCGCCCTGCGCGACGGCCTGCTGCCGCCGACCGCCAACGCCGACGGCACGGCGCCGTGGGACGTGGTCCCCGCGGTGGCGCGCCCGGCCGAGGTCGAGGTGGCGCTCTCCAACTCGCTGGCCTTCGGCGGGGCATCCTGCTCCCTGGTGCTGGGCCGGAGCGCCGGCCCGGCCCCCGATTGCCGGGAGGAGGCGCCGCCGGTGTTCACCGGAGCCGGCGTGGTCTCGCCCCTCGGCGTCGGCCGGGGCGCCTTCCTGGCGGCGCTGCGCAGCGGTCGGCAGCCCGGCAGCCCGGGCGAGTTCGAGGAGTTCGTCGACCCGAGGCACCGCGCCCGCGTCGACGGCCTCGGGGCCCTGACCGTGGCGGCCGCCCGGATGGCCTTCGAGGACGCCGGCCTGGTGTCCGGCACCCGGGTCGGTATCGTGCTCGCCACCGCGGCCGGACCGATCGGGACGGTCGAGCAGCTGAACGCCACGGTCGGCCGCGACGGCCCCGCGTACGTCAGTGCCGTACGGGCACCGAACGTCGTCACCAGCGTGGCCGCAGGCCACGCGGCCCTGCAACTCGGCCTGGCCGGACCGCTGGCCACCGTCTCCACCGGGGACGCCTCCGGGCTGATCGCCCTGGGCCACGCCGCCGACCTGATCCGCCGGGGCCAGGCGGACGCCGTCCTGGTGGTGGCCGCAGACCAGGTCACCGACACGCTCGCCCGGGCCTTCCACCGGTACGGGCTGCTCGGTGACGGCGCCGCCCGGCCGTACACGAGCTCAGGCGCACCGGGACGGCTGTCGCCGGGGGCAGCGGCCGTCGTCCTGGAGGCGCCGGGGCACGCCCGGGCCCGCCGTGCCACCGCGCTGGGCGAACTGCTCGGCCAAGCCGTCACCTCGGGGCCCGGCCGGTCCGCGCCGCTGTGCGCGGACTCCTGGGCGGCGGCGCTGCGCCGTGCGTCGGGCCCCGACCGCGGCACCGCCCTGGACGTCTACGGCGGCGGTTGGGGCGCACCGGCCGTGGACACCGCCGAGGCCGCCGCGATCGGCTCCTTCCTGGCGCCGGAGCGCACCCGGCTGACCGCCCTCGCCGGGGCGACCGGGCACTGCCAGTCGGCCACCGCGCTGCTCTCGCTGATCGCCGCGCTCGACGGTTCCCCGCCGCGCCTGCCGGTTTCCTCGGACGTGCTGCCGGCTGCCGCCCCATACCTGCGGGCCGAGCCGACCGACGGGCCGCGCCCTGCGCTGGTGAGCGCCGCCAGCTGGGGCGGTACCTACGCGGCCGCGCTGGTCGGCCCGGCCCGAGGCGGTCGGTGATGTCCGGATACCGGGAGCTGCCGCCGGAGGAACTGCTCGCCCGGGCCCTCGGACACCGGCCGGTAGAACCGTCCGTCACCCGCTGGGACCGGATCGGGCCCGAAGCCGCCGAGGAACTCGTGCGCCGGGCCGTGCCGACCGTGGTCGAGCTGCACACCTCCGGCAGTACGGGCCCCAGCGCACCCTGGCGGCGCACCAGGGGGCAACTGTGGACCGAGGGCGGGATGCTGGCCGATCTGGTTCGCGCCGACCGCCCGCAGGCCGTCCTCTCGTTCGCCCCGCCCGCACACCTCTACGGCCTGCTCGCCACCGCGCTGCTGCCCGCCGTGCTCGGCCTCCCGGTCTGCTTCTGCCCGCGCTACGGCCTGCCGGCGCCGCCGGTCGACGCGCAGCGCTGGCTGATCGTGGCCATCCCCTGGGCGTTCCCGGTGCTGCTGCGCGACCTGTCGGTGCTGGGCCGGCCCGACCACGTCACCGTGCTGCACAGCACCGCCACGCTGCCCGCGACCGCCCACGACTTCGCCGCCGCGCTCGGGGCGGAACGGTTGCGCCTGGTCGAGCTGTTCGGCTCCACCGAGACCGCGTTGATCGCCCACCGGGAGTGGTCGCCCGACCCGGGCGCCTGGACCCTGATGCCGGACGTCCGGTTCGCCGACGACCCCGCCGGGCCCGGCCCGGTCGGCGAGCGGCCACTGAGTGTGAGCGGCCCCCGGCTCGCGCTGACCGCGGAAGGCCGGCCGATGGAGAGCTGGACCACCGACGACTACGTCGAGCACCTCGACGACCGCCGTTTCCTGTTCCGCGGGCGCCGCCACCGGCTGATCAAGGTGAACGGCCGCCGGATCGACCTCGACCTCCTGGAGGAACGGCTGCGAGCCGCCCTCCCGGGCACCGACCTCGCCTGTCGACCCGTCGCCGACCGGCTGCGCGGCGAACAGGTCGAACTGCTGGTCGCCGCACCGGCCGACCCCGCGCTCGTCGCCCGGCGCACCACCGACTGCCTGCGGGAACTCGGCATCACGATCGGGAGGATCAGCATGGTCGACACGATCGACCGCAGCGAGGTCGGCAAGCGGCTCGCCGACGCGACGGACCGGGAGGAGCGCCCGTGAGGATCGCCATCGTCGGCGACGGCATCTCGGGCGTCCACCTCGCCTTGCGCCTTCAGCAACTCGGCACCGACACCACCCTGTTCGGCCGCACCGCGCCGCCGGACCTCCGCCACGCCCGGGCGCTCAACTTCGTCGCCCGGTCCGGCCGGACCAGGCAGCACGAGGCCCTGCTCGGTGTCGACTTCTGGCACGAGCCCGACACCCTGGCCACCGCCCGCACCGTGACCGTGCACGCGCCGCGACCGCTGACCTTCCGCGCCGACCCGCACCCCGCCTACAGCATGGTCGACTTCCGGATCTACCTGCCGACCCTGGTCGAGGAGTACGTCCGGCGCGGCGGCCGACACGTCGTCACCGACCTCACCGCGCGGACGGCCTCCGGCGCGGCCCGGCGGCACGACCTGGTGGTGGTCGCCGACAGCCGCGCGGCCGGCGGACTCTTCGCCCGCGACCCTGGACGCTCCCCGTTCCGCACCCCGCCGCGGCTGCTGTGCGGCGGGCTGTACCGGGGTATCGGCGAAGCCGTCCCGCACGGCATCGAGTTCCACGTGCTGCCGGGCATCGGCGAGATCGTGCGACTGCCCTTCCACGGCATGGACGGGCGGGTCGACACGCTCGGCTTCGAGGCCGTCCCCGGCGGCCCGCTCGAACCCCTCTGCCGGCCGGCGCCCGACGCCGACCCGGCAGCCTTCCGGCGTGCGGTGCTCGCCGCGCTCCACCAGTACGTGCCCGAGCTGCGCGAACGCGTCGACGACCGGGCGTTCGCCCTCACCCGGCCGATCGACCTGATGCGGGGCGGCATCGTCCCCGTTGTACGCCGCGCCTGGTGCGCCCTGCCCGACGGACGGCACGCGCTCGCGCTCGGCGACGCCTGGATCGTCAACGACCCCATCACCTCGCAAGGCGCCAACCTGGGCTCGTACTGCGCCCTGGAGCTCGCCGAGGCGATCGCCGACGGGCCGCCCTACGACGAGGCCTTCTGCCGCCGCGTGGAGCGGCGACTGCGTCCGCACACGGACGCCGTCGTGCAGTGGACCAACGCCTTCCTGCGGCCGCCGACCCCGCAGATCCTGGAACTCCTCCGGGCCGCCGACGCCGACCCGGCCGTCGCGAAGGCGTTCGCCGCCAACTTCGACAACCCGCCCGCGATGTGGCGGAGCATCGCCACGCCCGAGCAGACCGCCGCATTCCTCGCCGCGCTGCGCCCGCAGCCCCCCGTACCAGCACCGTGAGGAGACGTCGATGGGCCGACTCGAAGGCAAGACCGTCCTGATCAGCGGCACCAGCTCCGGCATCGGCCGGGCCGCGGCAGTGGAGTTCGCCCGGGAGGGGGCCCGGGTGGTCGGCTGCGGGCGCGGCACCGAGGCGGCCGACGAAACCGTCCGCCTGGTCGAGGAGGCCGGCGGCGAGATGGTCTCGCTCGCGCCTGTCGACCTCTCGCTCCGGGCCGGGGCCGAGGCCTGGGTGGAGTTCGCGCTGTGCAAGTACGGCGGCTTCGACGTCCTGTGCAACAACGCCTCCGCGATGCGCAACGCGCCCTTCGACCGGCTCACCTCCGAGGACTGGCGCTACACCATCAGCAACGAACTCGACCTGGTGTACCACTGCACCTCCGCCGCCTGGCCGCACCTCACCCGGCACGGCGGAACGGTCCTCAACATCGCGTCCATCTCCGGCTCGCGCGGCGCGCTCTTCGTCCAACAGGGCGCCCACGGCGCGGCGAAGGGCGGCGTGCTCGCGCTGACCCGCCACCTGTGCGGCGCGGGCGGCGCGCACGGAGTCCGCGTCAACTCGATCAGCCCCGGCCTGATCCGCACCCCGGCCACCGCGCCGCACATCGACGACCCCGACGGCGGCGTCCCCGCCCTGCTGAAGGCCATTCCGGCGGGCCGGCCCGGCCGCCCCGAGGAGGTCGCCAGGCTCGCGGTGTTCCTGGCCTCCGACGACGCCGCCTACATCAACGGCGCGGACTTCGTGATCGACGGCGGCATCAGTGCCATGGCGGGATGAACGACACCTCGTGACGGACCGACAGGAGAACCCGATGCCCGATGCGGTCGTCCGGCCACCCGCCGCGACCCGACGCGCCGGCGAACGGCCGCTGACCGGCGAGGAGTACCTGGAGAGTCTCCGCGACGGCCGCGAAGTGTGGATCTACGGCGAGCGCGTCCGGGACATCACCACCCACCCCGCCTTCCGCACCACCGCCCGGACCATCGCCCATCTCTACGACGCCCTGCACGACCCGCGGCACCGGGCCGTGCTCACCACCCCCACCGACACTCCGCACGGCACCTTCACCCACCCGTTCTTCCGCGCACCCGGGACCGTCGCGGACCTGCGGGCGGCCCGCGACGCCATCGCCGCCTGGCAGCGGACGACCTACGGCTGGATGGGACGCACCCCGGACTACAAGGCGTCCTTCCTCGCCACCCTCGGCGCCGACCCCGGCTTCTACGGCCCCTTCGCCGACAACGCCCTCACCTGGTACCGGCGGGCCCAGGACCGCGTCCTGTTCCTCGGGCACGCCCTGGCCGGCCCGCCGACGGGCCGGCACGTCTCCGCCGAGCAGTCCGCCGCCGTCAGCGTGCGCGTCGTGGACGAGACCGACGCCGGGATCGTCGTCAGCGGCGCGAAGGCAGCCGCCACCGGCGCCGCGCTCACCCACCACGTCTTCATCGGACACGGCGGCCCGCCGCTGACCGACCCGGCGCAGGCCACCACCTTCATCGCCCCCATGGACACCCCCGGCCTCACACTCATCTGCCGCGCCAGCTACGAATACCGGGCCACTCGGGCGGGCAGCCCGTTCGACTACCCGCTCGCCGGCCGCTTCGACGAGAACGACGCCATCGTGGTCTTCGACCGCGCACTCATCCCCTGGTCGAACGTGCTCGTCCACCGCGACCTGGAACGCGCCAACAGCTTCATCCACCACAGCGGCTTCATGCCCCGGTTCGTCTTCCACGGCGCCACCCGACTCGCCGTCAAACTCGACTTCCTGTGCGGACTCCTGCTCAGCGCCGTCCGCACCACCGGCAGCGATGCGCACCGCGGCGTCCAGATCGCCGTCGGCGAAGCCCTCGCCTGGCGGCACACCGTCCATGCCCTGGTCACCGCCATGATCGAGGCGGCCGAACCCTGGAAGAGCGGCCACCTCAACCCGCACCTGAACTCCGCCACCGCCCACCGCGTCCTGGCCCCGACCGCGTACCGCCGCGTCCGCCACCTCATCGAGGACCAGCTCGCCGGCGCGCTCATCACCCTCAACTCGCACGCCGGCGACTTCGCGACTCCCGAACTGCGCCCCTACCTGGACACCTACCTGCGCGGCGCGCACGGCATCGACGCCGAACAGCGCGTCAAACTGATGAAGCTCGTCTGGGACAGCGTCGGCAGCGAATTCGCCGGCCGTCACGAACTGTACGAACGCCTCTGGGCCGCGGCGCCCGACGTCACCCGCATCGAGACCTACCGGCAGGCCCTCGACAGCGGCCTCCACGACGAGCTGTGCGACCTCGTCGCCAGTTGCATGTCCGACTACGACACCACCGGCTGGACCGCCCACCACCTGCGGTAGCGCCCCGCGCCCGGCCCGCTCCTCGCGCTCACCCGCCCGCGCCCGCGGAGGGAGGTTCCGCGTCTCCTGGGCGTGCGGTCAGTCGATCGCCGGCGATGACCTCGTCGACGACCGAGGCCAGCGTGTCGTTCATGGGAAGGCGGATCATCCGGCGGCGTTCGAGGTAGCGGTCGACGAGTCTGGCGTAGGAGAGCGAGACCCGGGAGTAGCGGTCGTAGAGGACGCCGGCGAGGTCGGCGGCATTGTGCAGGTGGGCGGTCAGCCGTAGGAAGACGCGGTAGATCGCGGTGCGGTGCCGGGCGTTCTCCGGTTCGGGCCGACCGGGCCGGACGCCGAAGTTGGTCACCTCTTTCACACCGATGCCGTACTGGTCCTTGGAGATGTCCATCCCGAGGGTCTGTGCCACCCCGGCGGCGAGGAAGGCAGCACGGTCGCACTCGTCGAAGGGGAGACGGAAGTATTAGGCGAGCAGTGCCATGACGGGCAAGGTCTCGGCCGCGTACGTCCGGAGGATGCTCGCGCGGAGGATGTCCGGTTCCCGGACGTACGCCTGGATCGCGTCGAAGCGGGCCGGTGGTGCCAGGCCGGGTCCGGCGGCGGACCACTTCTCGTGGAACTGGATCCGCGCGCTGAACAGCGTCTCCCGGTGGGCCTCGGCGAGCCAGCGCCCGTCCCGGTCCCCGCCGAGCGCGTGCACCCGCTCCAGGACCTCGGCCAGGCTCTCGCCCCCGATCCGGTGCGCTCCGCTCGCCACGTCCTGCGGCGGGACGACGATGTCGTCCAGGACGGCCAGCAGCGCCACGGCCTTGGCGATCGCGTGCCACAGCGGGTCGCGCCGGTAGCCTGCCGACCACAGGGTGAGCCACTGCACGGCGTCCCGGACGATGTACCGGTGGACGTCGTCGAGCGACGTGTCGCCCTTGCGGGTGCAGATCAGCTCCGCGGGCTTCGCCCCGGCCAGCCAGTCGGCGAACGCCCGTCCCCGTGCGCTGTGCCGGTACGCCTCGTCGGTGGCGTCGAGCAGGTCGAGCCGGCTGCGGCGGCACTCGTCCTCGACGGCCGGCAGTTTCGCCAGGTCCGACTCCGTGGCTCTGCCGGGCAGTCCGGCCGGCGCCTCGCCCGTCGGCCAGGCCGTCCGAGGGACGAACCGGGCCAGTCCGTCCAGGCGGGCGTCCGCCGACCGTGCGGCGTCGAACAGTCCGATCTCGTCCAGATGGAATTCCAGCACCGTTGCCTCCCGCTCAGCGCGGGGTGACCGACATCGGCAGGGCGTCGGGACGGATCTGGGCGTCGGCGACTGCCCGGACCCGGTGGCCCGGCGCGGGGTGCAGGTGCCAGCGGGTGGAGACGGCGGCGAGTGCCGCGAGCATCTCCGCCCAGGCGAAGCCGTCGCCGATGCACTTGCGGTTGCCGGCCCCGAAGGGCAGGTAGGCGCCCTGCGGCAGGCCCTTCTCCGGCCTGGCGAGCCACCGGTCGGGGTCGAAGCGCAACGGGTCGGGGAAGCAGGCGGGGTCGCGGTGAAGGGTTGCGGCGCTGTAGACCACCTCGGCACCCTCCGGGATCTCGTACCGCCCGATCCGCACGGTCTCCAGGGCGCGCCGCCCCATGAACCACAGCGGCTGGTGCAGGCGCAGCACCTCCTGGACGAACCGGGTGGTGTACGGAAGGGCGGCGGGAGTGGCGGGGCCCGGTCCGGCGGCCCGTGCCTCGTCGTGCATCCGGTCGGCGGCCTGCGGGTCGCGGGCGAGCGCGTGCAGGGCCCAGGCCAGGGTGGTGCCCGTGGTCTCGACCCCGGCGACCAGGAGGGTGAGGAGCTCGTCGCACGCCTCTTCGTCCGACATCCCATCCTCGTGCGCGAGCATCAGCGCGAGGACGCCGTCGTGCGCCGGGTCGCTGCGGGCCTCGCGTACCGCGGCCTCCGCCAGTCGGCGCAGCGACGCCGCCGAGGCCAGGAACTCCCGCCGTCCCGGGGTCGGCAGTTCGGCCAGCGCCGGCGGCAGGACGGTGGCTCGCAGCATGCCGCGCACGAGGATCCCGAGGGCCTCGCCGACCTGCGTGCCCAGGTCCTCGACGGCCCGCCCGGTCGCGGACCCGTCGGCGGACGGGAAGAGGGCCGGCAGCATCATCGCGACGGCGAGTTCGCGCATCTCCCGTTCCATCGCGATGGTCGGCCCGGTCTGCCAGCGGCCCACCCGCTGCCCGGCGACGTCGGCGAAGGTCTCGGCGTACCGGGCGACCCGTTCCCGGTGGAACGCGGGTTGCAGGGCGCGCCGCTGCCGGAGGTGGAAAGGCCCGTCGGAGGTCGCCAGGCCGTTCCCCATGTACGGACGGACGCGGTTGAACAGCATGCCCTTGCTGAACTTCCCGCTCTGGGCGACCAGCGCCTCGTGGATGACCTCCGGGGCGTTGAGCACGTAGAACGACCGCCGCCCGAGTCTCATCTCGACGATGTCGCCACCCGTCCGCAGCCCTTGCAGGAACACCGCCCGCCCCCGCACGAGCCCGAGCAGGTGTCCGAACAGCGGCAGTCCGCCGGCCGCGAGCGGAACCGTGCCGACGCTTGTGCTGTCCATGTGGACCTCCGGAGCCCTCTCGCGACGGCGACATGCCTCCCATCAGCCTAGGGACGGAGGCCGGGCGGGAACACTTGTGTTCAAGTCGGTTACGGGATCGAAATCCGGCCTCCGCGGCGACACCGCGGACTGAACCGGCCGGCCCACCACTGGAGGCCTCACCGTGTCGAAGGACGAGCCGGCAGCGGGCAGCGCTGGGAGCCGACCGCGTTCGGAAGCGTGGAAGACGGCGCTCACCATGCTGCAGTCGGTGACACCGCCGTCCGTCCCGGAGGGGGCGGAGGCGATGACCGTCCTTGTCGAGTTTCCTCCCGGTGACCCCGGCACCCCTCCGCACCGGCATTCGGGACCGGCGTTCGGCTACGTGCTGGAGGGCGAGATGCTCTTCGAGCTGGAAGGCGAGCCCGAGCGGGTGATCAAGGCCGGGGAGACGTTCTGGGAGCCGGGCGGCGACGTCATCCACTACCAGGACGGGAACAACCGGTCGGACTCCCCGAGCCGCTTTCTCGTCACCATGATGTGTGCGCCGGGTCAACCCATGCTCACTCTGGTCGACGACGACGAACTGGCACGGCGTCGACACCTGCGGGCTCCCCGACCGGGCGGCTGATCGGCAGACGCGGTCCCGGCGTTTCTCCGGACGGTTGACGATGGCGGCATTTCGCAAGCCCGTTTGGTTTCAATCGATACCGTATCGGGTGAAGTAGTCTGGTTTTATGGCCGCCGATGCTCCTCGTCGCACCACCGCCGCCTCGCGCGCGACCGACCTCCCCGGGGACCACTCGCCCTTCGCTCTCGGCCTGCTGCTGCGCCGGGCGCACTGGCGTGCCGCCGCAGGGCTCGGGGAGGTGCTGCGGCCGCTCGGCATCGAGTTGCGGCATTTCGCGGTGCTGATCGAGCTGGTCAATCACGGGCCCACGGTGCAGCGGGACCTGGTGGCGGCGACGGGGTCGGACAAGGCCGGGATCATGCGCATCGTGGACGACCTGGAGCGCAAGGGCCTGGCCGTGCGCAAGGCCGTTGCGGGGGATCGGCGGGTGCGGGCGGTGGAGATCACGTCCCAGGGGCTGGAGCTCTTCGACGCCGCCCACGTGGCGGCGGAGCCGGCGGCCGAGCGCCTGGTCGCCGAGTTGGGGCCCGGCGAGGCCGAGAAGTTGATGGGCCTGCTGACCCGGATCGCCCACCCCGGGGGCGACGAGGCGCGGTAGCCGCCACGTCCCACTGCGCGGCTTCCGCGCCCTCGCAGTCTTCGCGGCTTCTCCGACTTCTGTGGCTTCCGCGGTGAACCCGGCAAGGTCGGAGATTTGGCGCGCGGGATGGTTTCACCAGAGACGGTATCGAGTGATACTATCGACCGTGAACGAAGGCCCCCTTGAATGGACGGAGGCAAGCGATCATGGACGTGTACGAGGCGGTCACCAGTCGGCGGGCGGTGCGCGGGTTCACCGACCGCCCGGTTCCGAGGGAGACGCTGGAGCGCGTGCTGTCGGCCGCGGCCTGGGCGCCGTCCGGTTCGAACATCCAGCCGTGGCACACCTATGCGGTGACCGGCGAGCCGTTGGCCGAGATCAAGAGGCGCGCCGGAGAGCGGTTGGCCGCCGGTGAGCCCTGGGACGAGCGGGAGTACGAGATGTACCCGTCCGAGCTGAAGTCCCCCTATCGCGAGCGCCGGTCCGCCTTCGGCAAGGTGCGCTACGGCGCACTCGGCATCGCGCGCGAGGACTGGGAGGCGCGCCGGCGGGCCGCCACCGAGAACTGGAACTGCTTCGGCGCGCCCGCCGCCCTGTTCTGCTACATCGACCGCGCCATGGGCCGGCCCCAGTGGGCCGACATCGGCATCTACCTGCAGACCGTCATGCTGCTGCTGCGCGCCGAAGGGCTGCACAGCTGCGCGCAGATGGCATGGTCGGAGTACCGCGAAACCGTCGCGGAGGTCCTGAAGCCCCCGGACGAGCTCATCCTCTTCTGCGCCGTGTCGCTCGGCTACGAGGACCTCGCCGCAGGCGGCGCCCGTACGGGCCGGGCGCCGCTCGACGAGACGGTCACGTTCGTCGACGGCCTGTGACGCTGCCCCTCCTCGACCGATCAGGGAGGTGTCTCCCTCTCCTTCCCCGCGTAACCGTTCACCGGCCGGATCCCGCATCCGACCCCCACGAAGGGCATGTGTCATGAAGATCGCAGTCATCGGTGGAACCGGACTCATCGGGTCGCAGGTGGTCAAGAACCTGAACGCCGCCGGTCACGAAGCAGTGCCGCACTCGCAGTCCAGCGGAGTCGACGTCATCAGCGGGCAGGGGTTGGACGAGGCAGTGGCGGGGGCCGACGTCGTCGTCAACCTGACGAACTCCCCGACCTTCGACGAAGCCTCCCCGGCCTTCTTCCGGACCTCCATGGACAACCTGCTGGCCGCGGCCCGCAAGGGCCGCGTCGGTCACGTCGTCATCCTCTCGATCGTCGGCACGGACCAGGTGCCGGAGCTGGACTACTACCGCGCCAAGGCGCTCCAGGAGGACCTCCTCGCCGCCGGCGGGCTCCCGTACTCGATCGTCCGGGCGACGCAGTTCATGGAGTTCGTCGACGCGGTCATGTCCTGGACCGCCGACGACAGCACCGTGCGGCTGCCCGCCACGCCGATCCAGCCGATCGCCGCCAAGGACGTGGCCGCCGCGGTGGCCGAGGTCGCCGCAGGAACTCCGCTCAACGGCATCCGCAACATCGCCGGCCCCGAGGTCTTCCCCCTGGACGAGCTCGGTCGGATCACCCTGGCCGCCCAGGGCGACCACCGCGCCGTCGTCACCGACCCCACCGCCGGCATGTTCGGCGTCGTCAAGGGCGATGTCCTCACCGACCCCGACGCCCACCTCGCCCCCACCCGCTACGCCGACTGGCTCTCCTGACGCCACCGGCATCCGCGCTGGTGCCGAGTTCGGCAGGAGTGGTCGGCTCGGTGGGGTGCGGGGCACGACGATCGCGATGGCTCACCGCTGTAGCCGGACAGCGCCTCGGTCTCCAACGGGACCGAGGCGCTGCGCGTGTGGGTGACTCGGGCAGGAGTGTCGATCGCCGCCCTGGCGCAGCCTTGACAAGGCTAAGACGACCGGTCATATTGAGGATTCCTCGCTGTCCACGAGAAGAGGATTCACGATGGTGACGACTGCGCATTCCGACGGCGGCGGCACGGGCCGCCGCCGGTTCCTGGGTTTGGCGGCAGGTGCGGTGGCCGCCTCCCAGCTCGCGGTGCCCGGCACGGCGCACGCCTCTGATGGGCAGGGCGGGTACGCCCCGGTGCCGGAGGTCGCGGGAGTGCGGCCGTTCCCCATCAAGGTCGCGGACCAGGACCTCCAGCAGCTGCGGCAGCGCATCCGGATGACCCGCTGGCCGGACGAGGAGACCGTGTCCGACCGCTCCCAGGGCGCCCAACTGGCGAGGCTCCGACCGCTGGTCGAGTACTGGGGCAGCGGGTACGACTGGCGCAAGGTCGAGCGACGGCTCAACGCCCTGCCGCAGTTCATCACCGAACTCGACGGCCTGGACATCCAGTTCGCCCACATCCGCTCGCCGCACGCCGACGCCCTGCCGATGCTCATGACGCACGGCTGGCCCGGCTCCGTCATCGAGCTGCTCAAGGTCATCGACCCGCTGGTCAATCCCACGGCGCACGGTGGGCGGGCCGAGGACGCCTTCCACCTCGTCCTGCCGACGCTGCCCGGCTACGGCTTCTCTGGCAAGCCGACGAAGGCCGGCTGGAACCCGGCGCGCGCGGCGCACGCGTTCCACACCCTCATGCAGCGCCTGGGCTACCGGCGCTACGTCTCCCAGGGCGGCGACTGGGGCGCGATCGTCTCCGAGATCCTCGCCACCGAGCGGCCCGCCGGACTGCTGGGCATCCACGTCAACATGCCCGGCACCGTCCCGCCGGACATCCTCCGCCACCTGCTGAACTCCGACCCCGCCCCGGCGGGTCTGTCGGCGAGTGAGTCGAGGGCGTACAACCGCCTGCTGCACTTCTACCGCGACGGCTTCGGCTACGCGGCCATGATGAACGAGAGCCCGCAGACGCTCGCCTACGCCCTGCACGACTCACCGGTCGGCATGGCCGCCTACTACTACGACAAGTTCGCGGAGTGGACCGACTCGGGCGGCGAGCCGGAGAAGGTCCTCACGTACGACGAGATGCTCGACGCCATCTCGCTGTACTGGCTGACCAACACCGGGGCTTCGTCCTCGCGGCTTTACTGGGAGGGCCACCAGGCCGGCGGCGGCCCGTTCAACGCCGTCCCGATCCCGGACCTCCCGGTGGCGGTCACCGTCTTCCCCGGCGAGATCTACCCCGCGCCGCGCAGCTGGGGCGAGCGGACGTACGGCAACATCGTCCACTGGAACGAGGTGGATCGCGGCGGCCACTTCGCCGCCTGGGAACAGCCGTTGATCCTGGCGCAGGAACTGCGCACCGCCTTCCGCAAGTTGCGGTAGCAGAGCGGTCGACCTGATGCCTCGCGGGTCCGGCGCGACAGCCGGACCCGCGAGGCATCGGCTCGACCGGACGAGGGAACGGCCCGTCGGCGAACCGACGGGCCGTCATGATGCCTAGGGTGAAAGGTCGTTGACGAGGAGGAGGTCAGCGGAGGGCGGGCCGGCCGGTGCGGATGGCGTGCAGGGCGCGTTCGACGGTTTCCTGGTTCTCGCCGACGGGGGCGACGTAGTCGAGGACAGCGCGGGCGGCGTCCTCGCCGAGGGCGCGGGTGATGACCCAGGTGGCGAGGTACTGGGAGGCGAGGCAGCCGCCGGCGGTGGCGACGTTGCCCTCGGCGTGGAACGGCGCGTCCAGCACGGTGAGGCCGGCGGCCTCGACGAAGGGGCGGCTGGTGCGGTCGGTGCAGGCCGGCATGCCGGCCAGGAGACCGAGGCGGGCCAGGACCAGTGCGCCGGAACACTGCGAGCCGATCAGCTGCCGCGCCGGGTCGAGCGGCAGCATCGAGATCAGCCGGTCGTCCGCGACCACGTCGCGGGTCCTGATGCCGCTGCCGATCAGCACGACGTCGGCCTCGGCCGCGAACTCGATCGGGCGCTGCCCGGTCACCTCCACGCCGTTCATGGAGGTGACCGTCGGCGTCGGCGTCGTGATGAAGGCCTCCAGGCCGTTCTTGCGGCACCGGTTGATCAGGGCCGAGGCGATGAAGCTGTCGAGCTCGTTGAACCCGTCGAACGTGACCACTGCTACCTGCATCACAACTCCTTCGCGTCGGGCACCGGATGATGAAAGCCGTTCAGCGGCCGGTGGTGACGACCATGCGGAACCGCGCTCGGCCCGAGGTCATCTTCGCCACTGCCTGAGCAGTGTCCTCCAGCGGTACCTCCTCGATCCAGGCCCGCACTCCCGTGCGGGCCGCGAAGCGCAGCGTGTCCTGGGTGTCGACCGCGGTGCCCGAGGAGTGGGCGTAGACCTTCCGGTCGCCCCTCAGGAGTTGCAGGGCGGTCAGTTGCAGGGGCTCGGACCCGATGCCGATGACGACGAGCTCGCCGCGGCGGCCGAGTCCGTCGACGGTCGCGGACAGGGCGTTCGCGTCGGTGGCGGTGGCCAGGACGACCTTCGCGCCGCCGAGCTGCCGCAGCGCTTCGGCGACGTCACCCGCGGTGCTGTCGATGTAGTGGGCGGCGCCGAGTTCGAGCGCGAGCGCCTTCTTCTCCGGGCCGCGGGCGATCGCGACGGTGTGGAAGCCCATCTTCTGGGCGAACTGCACGCCCAGGTGGCCCAGGCCGCCGAGTCCGAGGACGGCGACGGTGTCGCCCGGACGTGCGGCGGAGCGGCGCAGGGCGTTGAAGACGGTCACGCCCGCGCAGGCCAGTGGGGCCGCCTCGGCAGCGGTGAGCTCGTCCGGGACGGCCGCCAGGGCGATCGCGGGGACGATGACGGAGTCGGCGTATCCGCCCCGGTAGGCGACACCGGGAATCGCGAGCCGGGGGCAGTGCACGGCGTCGCCCGACCGGCACGCGTCGCAGTGCCCGCAGCTGCCGCCGTACCAGCCCACCGCGACCCGGTCGCCGACCTGCCGGCCCTCCACGCCGTCGCCGAGCGCGTCGATGCGGCCGGCGATCTCGTGGCCCGGTGTGATCGGGAAGGTGCTGCCGGGAAGCTTGCCGCTCGCGATGAGCAGGTCGGAGTGGCACACACCGCACGCCTCCACCGTGATGCGCACCGTGCCCGGCCCCGGCTCCGGCCGGGCGACCTCGACCAGCACCGGAGCCGCTCCCGGCGCGGTGACCTGGACCGCGCGGAACGCGCCGGTCGGGGGGTTGGGGGAGATGGTCATGAGCGTGTCCCTTCGTCCTGCGGGTGTCCGGCCCGTTCAGAATTGAATATGACCGGTCGTTTTGTCAACCGAGCGCCCGAGGCATCCGAGCGAGGTCGCGCTGGAAACATGTGCAGTCATGTTGGTTCTTACTTCTGGCGTGCGGAGCGGGCCCATGTCAGCAGGGCGGGGCCGACGGCCCAGGCGGCGAGGGTGAGTAGCGGGACGGTGGCGTGGGCGCCGTTGAAGTAGCTCAGGTCGGTGATCGCGCGTACGGCCGCTCCCGGTGGCAGGATGCCCGACAGGGCACGCGCGGCGCTGGGGAGCAGGTCTGCCCCGATCGAGGCGCCGCTCGTGGAGTTGCCGACGGTGAGCAGCAGCAGGGTGGAGATGGGGATGCCCACCGAGCCGAAGAAGGTGCCGAGGAGCTTGGTGGTGAAGGCGGCCGCGCCGGCCAGCAGGGCCAGGGCGGCCGTCAGGGGGAGGAGCGGCGCGGGCACCGCTCCCAGGACCGGGCCCGCGAGGGCGGCGCCGACGACGCCTGCTGCCGCGGCGAACGCGGTCATCACCGCGAACCGGTGCCGCAGGTGCAGGGTCCTGGACAGTCCCAGGATGTTCTGTGCCAGGACGAACCCGGACAGCGTCACCCCGAAGGCGACGTAGAAGCCGGCCAGGCCTCGGCTGTCGTAGCGGGTGAGGGGCACGCCGTCGTGCACGGTCACCGCCTTGTCCGCGCCGTGGGCGTAGGCGGAGATCAGGTTCTCCACGGCGGTGGTCGTCGACAGGCCGTTCGCCCCGGCCACCTCCAGGTGCAGGCCGTTCGCCCCGAGCGGGGTCAGGACCGCGACGACGTCCCGGTGCCTGAGGGCGTGGTCGGCTGCGGCGGAGTCGGTCTCGGTGTGCACCGCGACGCCGTCGCCCAGGGCCTGCTGGATCTGCGCGGACAGCCGGCTGTCGACGACGGCGACCGGGAGTCGGTGGGGTTTCGCGGCGCGGGCGATGCCCACGTAGCAGCCGATGAAGGCGGCGACGACGATCAGCGCGATCAGCGACGGCTGCAGCCAGGCCCGGACGGGTGACTTCTCCGGCGGGGTCGGCCGGGTCGGACGGTCGGCCGTGCTGCCGCGCAGCTCGGCGGGGGGAGTGGCGGACGTGGCGTTCATGGGGGCCTCGGTCTCCAGGGGTGGCGGCGGGGGGCGATCCGCCTCGGTGGGGCGCCCGAGGCCTCGCCTCAAGCGACATATGTATTAGTTAATAGCATCTTTCGTTCTGCTCGCCCCTGCCCTTTGTGCGGATCCGGCCATGGCTGCGTCGGCGGCTGAGTTGACAAGACGAATATGACCGGTCATCTTAGTTCTGTCGACCTCGCGAACACAACAGAGAGGGCCAACGCGATGACCGAGATCAAGCCCAGGTTCCGCACGATCGACGGACTGTCGGTCAGGTACGCCGAGAGCGACGAGCCGCACGAGCGCGAGGCCCTGCTGCTGAGCCCTTGGCCGGAGAGCCTCTACTCGTACGACGCGACCTGGTCGAAGCTGGCCCGGCACGCGCGCCTGATCGCGGTGGACCTGCCCGGGTTCGGGCAGTCGGAGCTCCGTGCCGACCTGCTCTCGCCCACGGCGATGGGCGAGTTCATCGTCCGGATCGCCGACGAGTTCGGACTGGTGAGCCCGCACGTCGTGGGCCCGGACATCGGTACGGCCGCGTCCTTGTTCGCCGCCGCACGGCACCCCGGCCGGTTCCGGACCCTGGTCGTGGGCACCGGCGGGACGGCCGTCCCCCTGGCGCTGGGAAACCCGCTGAAGGACTGGGTGCTGGCCGAGGACCTGGCCCCGTACCGGGCCATGGGCCCCAAAGCGGCCGTCACCGTCGCGATGCAGACCATCAACGGCTACGAACTGCCGGACGTGGTGCGGGAGGACTACCTCGCCTCCTACGTCGGTCAGCGTTTCGTCGACCAGCTGCCCTACGTCCGCGCCTACCCGGCCGAACTGCCGGTCCTGCGCGAACTGCTGCCCGCCCTGGAGACGCCGGTCCAGATCCTCGCCGGGCGCAACGACGCGGTCGTGCCGCCGGAGAACGCCGAGTACCTCCACAGGCACCTGCCCAACAGCAGGCTCGACATCATCGACGCCGGCCACTTCGCCTGGGAGGAGAACGCCGACGACTACGCCGACGTCATCACCCGGTGGTGGCAGGCGAACTAGGGACTGCCCCACGAGAGGCAACGCCCGCCTCACCGGAGGCCGGCCCGCCCGCGGGCGGGCCGGCCTCCGGTGAGCGTCCATCGATTCCCTCCTGCCCTGTGCGATTCCGGTGCCCGGCCGGCGCCCGGGCCCGCTTCACGAAACGAGAGACCCACGTGACCATGACGTACCCCGCGTTGACCGAGACCGAGGCGGCCAACCTGGTCGCACGACTGCGCGCGACCCACCGCAGCGGCCGCACCAAGCCCCTGGCCTGGCGCCGCGAGCAACTGACCCGGCTGCGCGCGCTGCTGACCGACAACCGGAAGGCGATCGCCGAAGCCCTGTGGGCCGACCTGCGCAAGAACGCGGACGAGGTCGACCGCGCGGAGATCGACCTGACGGTCCTGGAGATCGACGACTACCTGGAGAACCTGGAGGGGTGGCTCGCACCGCAGCCCGCCGAGATCGCGGCCCCCCATCTGCCCGAGGGGACGACGGCCCACACCGAGTTCGACCCCCTCGGTGTCGCCCTGGTCCTGTCGGCCTGGAACTACCCGATCTACCTGCTGCTGACCCCCGTCGCCGGAGCGCTCGCGGCCGGCAACGCGGTGGTCGTCAAGCCCTCCGAGCTCGCCGAGCAGACGTCCGCGCTGCTGGCCCGGCTCGTCCCCGACTACCTCGACCCCGATGCCGTCGCGCTGGTCGAGGGCGGCGTCGCACAGACGACGTCGCTGCTCGCCCAGGACTTCGACCACGTCTTCTACACCGGCAACGGCGCCGTGGGCCGGATCGTGATGCGCGCGGCCGCCGAGCACCTGACGCCCGTCACCCTCGAACTGGGCGGAAAGTCGCCGGTGTTCGTGGACCGGGACGCCGACATCGCCACGGTCGCCGCGCGCATCGCGGCCACCAAGTTCAGCAATGCCGGGCAGACCTGCGTCGCCCCCGACTACGTCCTCACCGACCCCGAGACCGCCCAGTCGCTGACCGTCGCCCTCGCCCAGGCCGTCCAGGACCTGTACGGCGACGACCCCCGGGCCTCCGGCAGCTACGGGCGCATCGTCAATGAGCGGCACTTCGACCGGCTGCGGAAGCTGCTCGACTCCGGTCGCACGGTGATCGGCGGACAGAGCGACCGCGCCGAGAAGTACATCGCCCCGACCGTGCTGCTCGACGTCCGGGCCGACGAGCCGGTGATGCAGGAGGAGATCTTCGGGCCGGTCCTGCCGATCCTCACGGTCGCCGACCTCACCGAGGCCATCGACTTCATCAACGACCGCGACAAGCCCCTGGCCCTGTACGCCTTCACCGGGAACGACACCACGAAGTCCCGGCTCATCGCCGAGACCTCCTCCGGCGCCGTCAACTTCGGCCTGCCGATCTACCACCTGACGGTGCCGGCCCTGCCGTTCGGCGGCGTCGGGGAGAGCGGCATGGGCAACTACCACGGCCGCTACTCCCTGGAGGCCTTCAGCCACCGGAAGACGGTCTTCGACGTCCCGCTGAGCTGACCAGGAGACGGACGTGGGGGGGGGGGGGGGCCGCCTAGGACACCGCGGTGGAATATTGGCCCCGGGGGGCGCCGGGGGCGGGGCTACCCGAGCAAGCCCGCCCCCACCCCCCCCCCCGCCCCGCACCGG
>NZ_JBICYZ010000104.1:0-24942 GCF_043201465.1 Kitasatospora sp. NPDC048298 | reverse complement strand
GGCCGAGCAGGGCTGGCCGCAGCCCCGGGTCGAGATCCACCACGCGTTTGCGGCCTCCGCCGTTCCGGCGAACCCGCCCCAACGGGGCCTCACCCACCTCCAGTTCAACCACCCCGCGCGAGACGGTGCCCTCGCGAACCCCGGCAGCACGGGCCACGAGCCTGATCCCGCCATGGCCCAGCGACCGCGCTTCGGCTCCTATCGTCAGACGGCGCTGCCGCTCATCCAGGTGCGGCAACAACGACTCGAACTTCGCGGCCAGGGCCGCCTCGATCCCCTCCGGTCTCCCCATACCACAGCAACGAGCTACCAAGCCGGAAGCAACGACTTGTTCTCCGGCAAGCCCTAACTACCCGGCCTTGGGGGAAGCCCCGACGCGGGGCGACCCGGACGGTTGCTCACCCTGGGCGGGTCACCTCCGCGCTGGCGGAATCGATCTGGTCCAGGTAGGCAAGCCCGGGGCTTACGAGGGGCCACCTCCGCGCTGGCGGAGCGGACCGGGTGGCGCCGGCTACCCAGTCGTCGCCGACCAGGTCACCTCCGCATGGGCGGAGCACACTGGGGAAGTAGGAGCCGGTCCGCGTGTGGATGATCGGGTCACCTCCGCACGGGCGGAGCGCACGCCTCCTCGGCGAGGAGTTTCTCCTCCACCATCTCAGACCACCTTGGGTCACCTCCGCACGGGCGGAGCGGATCGCTGCTCGGTCCAGTCGGCCTGGGCCATGACCGGGTCACCTCCGCGCAGGCGGAGCGGACCGCCACGACTGCGCCGACATCTCCCAGATCGACGGGTCACCCCCGCGCGGGCGGAGCGGACGCGGCGTCGGCCTATGTACGGATGGAGACCTACGGGTCACCCCCGCGCGGGCGGAGCGGACCCTTCCTGACCTGCGGCACAGCGGCGCTTTTGCTGTTTCTTGATCGTGGTGGGGGTCTGGTCGGTGGTGCTGTTGCGGTGTCAAGGAGCGTTCTCATCGTGGCACGTGCAGCGGACAGTGGTTGCGGATCCGTGCTCCCGGCTGGGGTCTGTGCGGTCGGGGAGGCCGGTGTCCTGGTTCTCGCGGTCCCCAAAGCCTCCGCACCAGCGGAGCGGGCGAGGGCACCAGCCGCGGCAATGCCGAGACCTGCGGGTCACCTCCGGGCTGGCGGAGCGGACTGCCTCGTGATGGGTACCCGGTGGGCCACGGTCGGGTCACCTCCGCGCCGGCGGAGCGGACGCGAGCCGTCGGCCCGTGCCCACCAGCCTTCCGCGGGCCACCTCCGCATGGGCAGAGCGGACGGGCGACGGTTTTCGCGGTTCCAGTCCGGCCTGCGGGGCGCCTCCGCGCGGGCGGAGCGGACAGCTCGGTGAGTCGGGCCTCGGCGGCGGTGAGCGGGGCACCTCCGCGCTGGCGGAGCGGACGTCAATCCGTTGACGTCGACGCCCCCGCGCAGGCGGGGCCGACCTCCACACGGGCGAGCAGCTCCGCTACCTGCCGGGGCCACCCCCGCCCAGGCGGGGCCGACTCCGCCGCGTCGAACCACACCGAGTCGAGGGAGGGGCCACCCCCGCGCAGGCGGAGCGGACTTGACCTCGGCGGTGGACTCGCCCCAGGCCTGCGGGCTACCTCCGCACGGGCGGAGCACACAGAGCATCAAAGCCGGTCCGAAATCGATCGTCCGGGTCACCTCTGCGCTGACGGAACGGACAGGAGATCGTTCACCCCCGCGTCCCGCAGGGGCGGGCCGCCTCCGCACGGGCGGAGCGGACTGTCCGATCGCGGTCCGGGCCACGGCTTCGCCCGGGTCACCTCAGCACAGGCAGAGCGGACGCCGGCGCCTCGATCGGGTTCCCCCGGTTCGGCGGGTCACCTCCGCGAGCGCGGGGCCGATGGGGCGACGGTCAACGCCGGCGCGTTCGTGCACGGGCCACCCCCGCGAGCGCGGGGCCGATTCCTCGTTGCCGGTGGTGGCGACGCTGGCGGAGGGGCCACCACCGCGAGCGCGGGGCCGATGTGACCATGACGGTGATCACGTGGCGGACCACGGGGCCACCCCCGCGAGCGCGGGGCCGATTCGATGTCGAGGGAGGTGATGAGGGAGGGCAGGGGGCCACCCCCGCGAGCGCGGGGCCGATCAACGCGGCGGCTATCCGGCGCCGGCTCCCCTGGGGCCACCCCCGCGAGCGCGGGGCCGATGATGGGGGTCTCGGGTCGCTGTCTTTCTCTTGGGGGCCACCCCCGCGAGCGCGGGGCCGATGGGAGGAGGGGGATGCGCTGTCCGTCGGACCGGGGGCCACCCCCGCGAGCGCGGGGCCGATTGGGCCCCCGCCGCCCGGGCCAACGCCGAGGCGGGGCCACCCCCGCGAGCGCGGGGCCGATACGACCGCGCGGACCTCCAGGAGGCCGGGCCGGGGGCCACCCCCGCGAGCGCGGGGCCGATGCGGCCTCCAGCGCGCTGTCGACCCATGCCCGGGGGCCACCCCCGCGAGCGCGGGGCCGATACGCCTGGTGCCTGGCACAGAACGGCGTGGACGGGGCCACCCCCGCGAGCGCGGGGCCGATTCCGCAGGTCAGAGCCTTGACCTGTCCATGCTGGGGCCACCCCCGCGAGCGCGGGGCCGATACTTCCTGACCTGCAGACTTCCGCTGCAGGGTACGCCAATTCATTCAGTTCGATTCCCGAGAGCTCGCCGGTCACCTCCGCACTGGCAGAGCGCACGACGCCGCAGTCCTGCCGATAGCCACCAGCGGCGGGTCACCTCCGCACTGGCGGAGCGGACTACGCGAAGCTGAACTGGGTGACGCGGCGGCCCGGGTCACCTCCGCACGGGCGGAGCGCACCTCGGAGGCGCCGCCGTCCCCAGCCCTGAGTACGGGCCACCTCCGCACGGCGGAGCACACGCCCGGGAGATCGGGGAGGCTATGGCGATGGCCGGGTCACCTCCGCGCTGGCGGAGCGGACCTCCCCGAGGAATCACCGGCGCACGGAGGCCTCGGGTCACCTCCGCGCAGGCGGAGCGCACTGCCGGCCGTGGAGCGTCTGCTGCCGTCGTGGCGGGTCACCTCCGCGCAGGCGGAGCGCACGGACCCGACCGCCTGACCACCGCTGCGCCCTTCGGGTCACCTCCGCGCTGGCGGAGCGGACAGCATCGGCGCCCTGCTGAAGGGCGGCATGGGCGGGTCACCTCCGCGCTGGCGGAGCGGACGCGGCCAGGAACGCCACGATCCGGCCGGGGAGCGGGTCACCTCCGCGCTGGCGGAGCGGACCGGCTCCTCCTGCGCTGGCAGGTCCGTCACGACGGGTCACCTCCGCGCTGGCGGAGCGGACCCCGATCAGGTGGTGGTGGATGCCCTCGGCGCCGGGTCACCTCCGCGCTGGCGGAGCGGACTTCGAAGGCAGGCTCCACGTCCTGCCCGCCGCCGGGTCACCTCCGCGCTGGCGGAGCGGACGGTCTGGAGCCGCAGGCGCGGCCGGTCCACCCCGGGTCACCTCCGCGCTGGCGGAGCGGACCTGCACGGTAAGACGATCTACATCACCGAGTACGGGTCACCTCCGCGCTGGCGGAGCGGACTCTGGGTGGGGGCCGCCGCGGCCCTGGACGACCGGGTCACCTCCGCGCTGGCGGAGCGGACGTCGGCCGCCCCCTTCCCGCGTCCGTTCCTCGCGGGTCACCTCCGCGCTGGCGGAGCGGACTCGCCGATGCCGTCCGCTATGGCCTGGCCGGCCGGGTCACCTCCGCGCTGGCGGAGCGGACCCTTCTCGACCTGCGGCGCAGCGGCGCCTTTGCTGTTTCTTGACCGTGATGGGGGATCTGGTCGGTGGTGCTGTTGTGGTGTCAAGGAGCGTTCTCATCGTGGCACGTGCTGCGGACAGTGGTGGCGGACCCGCCCTCCCGGCTGGGGTCTGTGCGGTCGGGGAGGTCGGTGTTCTGGTTCTCGCGGTCCCCGAAGCCTCTGCACCGGCTGGGCGGACACGCCGAACCGGTCCGCGAGCTGGCGGGCTTCCGGGCCACCTCCGCACGGGCGGAGCGCACGAGCCGGCCTTCGCCGCGATGCCGAGGACGCCCGGGTCACCTCCGCACGGGCGGAGCGCACTGCACCCTGGCGGCAGCTCGGTCGGGTCACCTCCGCGCGGGCGGGGCCGACGGGTCGAGGGCCCTGCCGGGCTTCTCCGGGGTGGGACCACCCCCGCGCAGGCGGGGCCGACGCATCGACACTGCGCCGGCGGCACCGCTGGAGAGGGCCACCCCCGCGCAGGCGGGGCCGACACCACCTCGAGCTGAGTCGCTGGGGCGGCCAGGGCCGGGAGTCGGGCCACCTCCGCGAGCGCGGGGCCGATGGGCCGAACTGCACACTGGTCGGCCTGGCCGTGGGGTCACCGCACGGGCGGAGCGCACGGGTACGTCGGCAGTGGTGGCGCTCACAGTGCCGGGTCACCTCCGCGCCGGCAGAGCGGGCGTCGGTGATTGCCGCGCAATCACCCTGGGGCGCGAGACCTCCGCGCGGGCAGAGCGGACCTGGTTATCGGGCTGGTACGGGGCTGGCACCCCGGTCCAACTCCGCGCGGGCGGAGCAGACAGGCCGAGGATGCCGCACACCATCCCGACGTACGGGTCACCTCCGCGCGGGCGGGGCCGACCGCGTTCACGTAGTCCGTGCCGGACCAGGTGGGGGGGGGGTCACCCCCGCGCGGACGGGCCGACTTTCGGGTGGACCACTCTTCGGCGTTGTTGTGGGGGTCACCCCCGCGCGGGCGGGGCCGACCCCCGAGAGGACGCTCTCGGGGGCGGTTCTGCGGGGTCACCCCCGAGCGGGCGGTGCCGACCAACCAGATGCTCTAGATCCCGAAGGCCAGTGCGGGTCACCTCCGCGCGGGTGGAGCGGACCGTCCAAGGGTTCGATCCCTAGTGCTGTCTGGCGGGTCACCTCCGCGCGGGCGGAGCGGACTCGACGCTGCGCAGACTCACCGGCTCGCCTTCCGGGTCACCTCCGCGCAGGCGGAGCGGACTACTGCTCCTGGAGCTCCGTCAGCGTTGGGAGCGTGCCACCCCCGCGCTGGCGGAGCACACTGCACGAGGTCCTCGTAGCCGAGAACGAACCGCGGGTCGCCTTCGCGCTGGCGGAGCGGACGTACAGCGCGCCGTACTGTCCGATCCGGACCTCGGGTCACCTCTGCGTGGGCAGAGCGGACGAAGTGCCCGTCATCGAGAAGAAGAAGCTCACCAGGTCACCTCCGCACGGGCGGAGCGGACTCGGCGGCCAGCGCGCGCCACCGTCACCTGCGGGCCACCTCCGCACGGGCGGAGCAGACACGGACGGCAACCTCGACAACACCCACATCGAGGGGTCACCTCCGCGCAGGCGGGGCCGACGCGTTCCGGCACCGCGTGCGAGACCTGGGGTGTGGGCCACCCCCGCGCAGGCGGGGCCGACGCCCACCGGAACGTCGGCAGGCCGGTGCACATCGGGCCACCCCCGCACAGGCGGGGCCGACTTGCTCCCGTTGTTGCTGCCGTTGCTGACCCCCCCGCTGGTGGAGCGGACTGCTCGACATGCGCCACCAGGTCGGCAAACAGCGGGTCACCTCCACACTGGCGGAGCAGACGGAGTTCCGGTGCTGATCTGGTCGCGAACCGGCGGGTCACCTCCACGCTGGCGGAGCGGACGTCGCGATGTCGGAGGCCGCGGCGATCTGGGCCGGGTCACCTCCGCGCTGGCGGAGCGGACTCCATAAGGTCACCATCACCGCGCCAAGTCAGCGGGTCACCTCCGCGCGGGCGGGGCCGACCCGACGACGCGCGAAGCATCTTGCCCCGGCGGACGTTCGGCGGGCCACCCCCGCGTGGGCGGAGCGGACGGGCATGTCGTCGAGCTGGACGATGAACGGCACGGGTCACCTCCGCGTGGGCGGAGCGGACGGGCACGGACACTCCGAACGGGTCATCGGCGACGGGTCACCTCCGCGCGGGCGGAGCGGACACCGCCGCCCGCACCGCCGGCATCCGCACCGTCGGGTCACCTCCGCGTGGGCGGAGCGGACGCCGCCCGGCCGATCCACGTGCCCATGGCGTCCGGGTCACCTCCGCGTGGGCGGAGCGGACGGCACCGACTACATCGACGGCTGGTCCGACGACGGGTCACCTCCGCGTGGGCGGAGCGGACTCGGCCGAGATGAAGACGCCGTTCTGGATGGACGGGTCACCTCCGCGTGGGCGGAGCGGACGCGCGCGACACTGCCCTGCCCGCGGTCAAGGACGGGTCACCTCCGCGTGGGCGGAGCGGACGCCCCCGTCGCCCGCGGCGCCAAGGTGCTCGGCGGGTCACCTCCGCGTGGGCGGAGCGGACGCCGTCCTGGGTGCCGTCGATGCTCACCCGGACGGGTCACCTCCGCGTGGGCGGAGCGGACCTGGCGCCGGCCGCGGCCGGCGCGCTCTTGCGCGGGTCACCTCCGCGTGGGCGGAGCGGACGCCAGGAACGCCCGAAGGCGGTTGAGCCGGGCCGGGTCACCTCCGCGTGGGCGGAGCGGACGGGGTTGCTCGCGCTTCGCGTGCGGCTCCGTGCGGGTCACCTCCGCGTGGGCGGAGCGGACCGCTCGATGCCGAGCAGTTCGCGGACCTCGCGCGGGTCACCTCCGCGTGGGCGGAGCGGACCCGACGTAGTCACGGCCGCGGGGGGCCGCCTTCGGGTCACCTCCGCGTGGGCGGAGCGGACCGCCGGAGGCTGCTCCGGGGGCACCTGAACAGCGGGTCACCTCCGCGTGGGCGGAGCGGACGCGAGCACGGTGCGGCGCTGGCCTGGCTCGGTCGGGTCACCTCCGCGTGGGCGGAGCGGACGGCCGCCGCCCGATCCAGCCGAACATGGACGCCGGGTCACCTCCGCGTGGGCGGAGCGGACTCATCGGCCTCCAAGCGCCGACCCCGGGCCCGCGGGTCACCTCCGCGTGGGCGGAGCGGACCGCGGGCAGGTCACCGGCGCGCAGCTCGCCAACGGGTCACCTCCGCGTGGGCGGAGCGGACGGGGGCCTCCGTGCTTGCAGTGCGTGCAGTACCGGGTCACCTCCGCGTGGGCGGAGCGGACGCGGTCGAATGTCCGCTCGGCCGCGGCATGGGCGGGTCACCTCCGCGTGGGCGGAGCGGACCACGTCAGCGGTGTAGCGAACGGACTCGACGGCGGGTCACCTCCGCGTGGGCGGAGCGGACTACTTGCCGGTGAGCAGGCCCTGGGCCAGCGGCGGGTCACCTCCGCGTGGGCGGAGCGGACTCGCCCGGTGGCAGCGGAATTACCGTGACGGGCGGGTCACCTCCGCGTGGGCGGAGCGGACGACTCGCAGACTGACAAGAAGCAGGCGGAGGCCGGGTCACCTCCGCGTGGGCGGAGCGGACGACATTGGCAACGCCGAGCGCCTGGTCGACCACGGGTCACCTCCGCGTGGGCGGAGCGGACGCCGGACAGCAGCGCGAGGCCTGGAAGCTCGCCGGGTCACCTCCGCGTGGGCGGAGCGGACCTTGACGTCCAGGCCGGCCTCCGAGGCGTCCGCGGGTCACCTCCGCGTGGGCGGAGCGGACACTTCCTGACCTGCGACGTAGCAGCGCCTTTGCCATTTCTTGACCGTTTTGGAGGGGCTGGTCGGTCGTGCTGTTGTGGTGTCAAGGAGCGTGCGTTCATCGTGCCACGTGCTTCGGACAACCGACCCGAGCTTGTCCTACCCGGCCCGGACGCCTGCGTGCCTGGACGGGAAGGTCTTGGTGCTCGGCCTCCTCGAAGCCTCCGCGGAGGGGCGGGGCGGCAGGTAGTCCGGGGTTGCTGTGGCCGCTGCCGCACCTCCAGACCGCCTCCACGCAGGCGAAGCGGACCTCCGCGAGGACGGCCTCTACCGGCGCCTCCGCGCTGGCAGGGCCGACCTGCCGGTCCGGCCCGAGCACCCCCGCCGGCCGGTCACTTCCGCGCAGGCGGAGCGCACGGCCGACTTCGGCTACGGCGGCCCGTTCGGCACGGGCCACCTCCGCGCAGGCGGAGCGGACCGGAACGCTGGGGCCGATCTGGAGCTCACGGGCGGGTCACCTCCGCGCAGGCAGAGCGCACTCTCCTCGTCACGCCTTCCCGGAGCACACATGCGGGTCACCTCCGCGCAGACGGAGCGCACTTCGACCCCGCGAACATTGCGATCCCCCACGACGGGTCACCTCCGCGCAGGCGGAGCGCACCTCGCGGGGATCGCTGCCAGTACTGCAGTAGCCGGGTCACGTCCGCGCTGGCGGAGCGGACGAGCGGGTTCGGGAGCCTCGTCGGCGGGCTGGCGGGTCACCTCCGCGCAGGCGGGGCCGACGCCCAGCAACTCGGCCACGGTCGGTACGTAGCCTGGGCCACCCCCGTGCGGGCGGAGCGGACCCCGACTGCCCTAACCCGGACCAGCGCGACAACGGGCCACCTCCGCGTGGGCGGAGCGGACGACGCCCTCTGCGGCGCGATCGCCCCCAACCTCGGGCCACCTCCGCGTGGGCGGAGCGGACGAATTCTTCTCGGGCGCCTGCTACATGGTGATCGGGCCACCTCCGCGTGGGCGGAGCGGACCCCGAGGACAGCGACGCCAGCCCCGGCGATAACGGGCCACCTCCGCGTGGGCGGAGCGGACATTCCCTGACCTGCGACGTATCAGCGCCTTTTCCATTTCTTGACCGTGTTGGAGGGGCTTGTCGGTCGTGCTGTTGTGGTGTCAAGGAGCGTGCGTTCATCGTGCCACGCGCTTCGGACAGCCGACCCGAGCTTGTGCTACCCGGCCCGGACGCCTGCGTGCTTGGAGGGAAGGTCTTGGTGCTCGGCCTCCTCGAAGCCTCCGCGGAGGGGCGGGGCGACAGGTAGTCCGGGGTTGCTGTGGCCGCTGCCGCACCTCCAGACCGCCAAGCGGACCTCCGCGAGGACGGCCTCTACCGGCACCTCCGCGCTGGCAGGGCCGACGTGCCGGTCCGGCCCGAGCACCCCCGCAGGCCGGTCACCTCCGCGCAGGCGGAGCGGACTGGATGTCCAGACCATGCTCGAACGCCCGGATCAGGTCACCTCCGCGCAGGCGGAGCGGACCGCAGGTCAGAGGCCTGCCAAACGGAGTCGGCCGGGTCACCTCCGCGCAGGCGGAGCGGACATCCGCGTTCCGGCTGACGAGGGCTGGGCCGACGGGCCACCTCCGCGTGGGCGGAGCGGACAGGCCCGTCGACCAGCTCTACCCGCTGCTCGCCGGGTCACCTCCACGTGGGCGGAGCGGACCTGCCGCCGGAAGTGCTGCGGTCCCTGCCAGGAAGCAGGCCCTGAGGGGCCCGCCGCATGGCCATCGGGGTCCCTCTCCCCACCGCGGCCTGCCCGCACCTGCCCGTCGCCTCCCCCAGCGCGGCCCCAACCGCCCCCCAACTGGGCCCGCACCATCTCCGAACAACGCCTCCTCGGCCGTCCCCTCACCGACAAGGACGCCGACGAGATCAGCGCTCATCCGCTCCTGAAGCTCGGCCCGCGGCCACCCCGCACCGGCCCGCCACCAGCTGCCGTACGGTGTCCTAGGCACCTAAGAGGGAGGTACCGATGAGCGCCCAGCCGATCCACGGCCCCGAGCTGATCCCACGCCCCGCACGAACGCCCCTGGCCCTGTACGAGGCGGTCGCCGCCCTCATGCCGAGCCGACTGACCGAGATGACCGAGGACCAGGCCCGGGCCATGACCGAAGCAGTGGAGCGCCAGAGCCTCAAGCCCTTGCTGCGCTTCACCACGAAGTGGGCGGTCGACGTCGAGATCGCACGCCACCCGGACACACTCACCGAGCTGCGCCGCGCCGAGTACCTCGCCAACCACGCGGAGAGCCTGGAAGAGCGCAAGCAACAGGCCGCCCTCGCCGGGGCCATCGTGAACGCCGCCGCTGAAGCGGTGCGCGGATGACCTGGGCCTGGGAGTACAACCCGAACGAGGGCAGCGTCGTGTCCGGCGCGCCGCTCGCCTTCGTTGCCCAGGTCGAGAGGAAGGCCGACGAGATCGTCCGTGCCGCCGCCGCCCTCTACCTGGACGGCACCACTTACCAGGGGGCCGGCGAGAAGATGAAAACCGCCGACGTCGAAGACGGCCTTTCTGGTACATGACTGTTCCCCGCGACGAACGCATCTACATTCTCCGAGTCCAGTCCCTGTAGGGCCATCGGCAGGAAGGCCACCTCGGCGCAGGCGGGGCCGACGGCCGTCGGCGAGGTGCATGGTGCTGCGGGCGAGGGCCACCCCCGCACGGGCCGAGCGGACACGTGGATCACCGGTGGCGGATCCCGACGCAACGGCTCACCTCCGCGCAGGCGGAGCGGACCTCCTCGCCGAACCCGCCGACACCCTGCCCGCCGGGTCACCTCCGCGCAGGCGGAGCACACCGCATCGCCACCATCACCGGGCCACCTCCGCGCGGGCGGGGCGGACTACAAGGCCGTTGACAGACGTCCGAGGGTTCCGGAACAACGACAACGGCGGCGGGTCACCTCCGCGCGGGCGGAGCGGACTGACGTGCGGGTTGTGCTTCATCTCTCTGCCTCGGGTCACCTCCGCGCGGGCGGAGCGGACGGCTTCGAACCGCTGACGTGGACGTCCTCCCCCGGGTCACCTCCGCGCGGGCGGAGCGGACGTCCCCCGCCTCGTCGCCGGGCCCCTGGAGCGCGGGTCACCTCCGCGCGGGCGGAGCGGACGGCTTCGGACCGCTGACGTGGACGTCCTCCCCCAGGTCACCTCCGCGCGGGCGGAGCGGACGTGAGAAAGGGACGCTGCGGCGGCGGCGCCTGCGGGTCACCTCCGCGCGGGCGGAGCGGACAAGCTGCTGGACGACCTCTCCGACACCGGAGACGGGTCACCTCCGCGCGGGCGGAGCGGACCTTCCCGACCTGCGGCGCAGCGGCGCCTTTGCTGTTTCTTGACCGTGGTGGGGGATCTGGTCGGTGGTGCTGTTGTGGTGTCAAGGAGCGTTCTCATCGTGGCATGTGCTGCGGACAGTGGCTCCTGGTTCTCGCGGTCCCCGAAGCCTCCGCACCAGGCGGAGCGGACCGGGCGGGAGGGGGCGCGAGCTGGCGGCTTCCGGGTCACCTCCGCACGGACAGAGCGCACGGCATCCGCAACGTGATCGTCGGGCTGATCACCGGGTCACTTCCGCGCCGACGGAGCGGACCGGGTCACGGACGTCGGTGAGCTGGACCAGCTTGGGTCACCTCCGCGCGGGCGGAGCGGACTTCGAAGGGCTGTCCGCAAGCGCGGCTAAGGACGGGTCACCTCCGTGCTGGCGGAGCGCCCGCCCACCCGCCCTCGCGGGCCTTGCCCTGGTTCGGGCCACCTCCGCGATGGCGGAGCGGACCATGAGTGCGATAGCGCACTCTCCAGTGCCACGGGGCACCTCCGCGTAGGGCGGAGCAAGCAAACATTGCTGGTAGCGCAGGAAGTAAAAGGGCGGAGAAGAGCGTTCAGAGCAGGCAAGTGATATGCACGAGCGTGATCACGAGAGTCTCGTCATTGACCAGCAGAACGGCCATCGACTTCGACAGGATCAACATCCGGGTGACGCCGTCATCAACACCGTACGGGTCTGTAGTTGCTTTCGGATTGGCGAGCACACGGTCCAAGGCCAGTGTCAGTTCGTCAGCGGCAGCATCGGGGAGGCCATCGCGCACAGTGCGCACGGTGCGGTCCTGATGAAGACGGTAGACCATGGGCTGTGATCCTGTCCTACGCTAACGGTGCCCGCGCCGGGCTCCTTCGGGTCACATGAGCGGCCCGGTCGTCGGGTGAACGCAGCCAGCCTAGTGAACACTCAGCGTTGACATGTGAAAAGCAGTGAGTCACGCAGCGCTGCGTGAGCGAAGCTCTGTGGCCTTGGACCTGACCTGGTCAGTTACGTCTTCCCACTCGCCAGGAACAGTCTCTCCGGCAAGCTGAGCTGCGACAATTTCGCGTGCGCGTTCGACGCCAGCACTGATGGACTCGGCGATCGCCTGCCACTTCGCGAACGTCGAGAGCAGGTCAGCCGCCGGGGCCCTGTTGATCTCGCCGAGGAACCGAGTGGTCAGGTCAGGAGAGCTCAGCGCCTCACTGATTCGTTCGATGGTCCACGGCTGGTCGCTCATTTCAACTTCTCCCGGGCGTCGGAAGGTGGCATTTGGTTGGGTTGCTGTCATCCACGCCAGCACGACAAAACACCCACGCTCAGCCACCGTAGCGCTTCGCGGCCTCGGTTCGTAGCAGGTGCGCGAAATCTCGTTTTCGCACTCTCCATGGCCACTTCCCATAGTCCGTGACCAGCGAAAACGAAGTCGCGAGCGGCTGGCCGGGTTCGGTGCAGGTCACCTTCGCGGGGGAGAGGCGAACACCCGACCTCCGATTGCCCACGTTGGTGAAGTTCCACCAAGGCCGGGTAGTTAAGGATTTCGGCCGGGGTGCAAGGCAAGGGTCGAGGTACACCGCAGTGCGCGGAACGCAAGCAACGCGGCCCCGTTGGAGCAGGTGTCGACCAAGACGCCCTGCCCGTGGAGCCGCGTTGTCTGTCCATTCTGCCTCGCCGCCTGCCCTGACCACCCTCACGCGGGAAATCACCCTGGCCGCAGGGCGTTTCGCTGCCGGGCACCTCGGGGGCCTGACCCCTTTGCTGCCCTTCGAGCTGGTGGACGCCGTCCTGGAGGAGACCCGTGCGGTCCAGCGGAGGCTGCGGGACCTGCCCTCGCGGGTCGGGGTGTACTTCCTCCTCGCGATGTGCCTGTTCCCGGAGGTCGGATACGAACTGGTGTGGGCCAAGATGACCGCCGCCCTCGACGGCCTGCACCCGACACCGACCGCCAAGGGTCTGCGCGATCTTCGACGCCGGATCGGCTGCGCCCCGATGAAGGGCCTGTTCGAGGTGGTGGCCGGAGCGCTGGCCCAACCTCGCACCCCCGGAGCGCGGTTCGGCCCCTATCGCACGGTCTCCTTCGACGGCTGCAGTTCCATCAAGACACCCGACAGCGAGCGCAACCGGGCCTGGCTCGGGGGCTGCCCGACCGCGGCTATCCCCAGATCGAGTTGTTGACGCTGGTCGAGACCGGAACCCGCTCGGTGATCGGCGCGGTGTTCGGCCCCACCGGGGTGGGCGAGACTGCCTACGCCACCCGGCTGCTTCACCATCTGGGCCCCAGCATGCTGGTGCTGTGGGATCGCGGGTTCGACGGCAACGACTTCCTCGCCGCTGTCCACGCCACCGGCGCCCGGATCGTGGGCCGCATCAATCAGCGCCGCCGCCCGCCGATCGGAAAGGCCCTCCCTGACTCCTCGTATCTGTCGGCCATCGGCGGCGTCCCGGTGCGCGTCATTGAGGCCCAGATCAGCATCTCCTGCTCGGACGGCACCGACTTTGCCGGCTCCTATCGGCTGGTGACCACCCTGCTGGACGCTCACCGCTACCCCGCCGACCGTCTCGTGCGCCTCTACCACGAGCGCTGGGAACACGAGAGCGCCTACTACGCACTGCGTCACACCGTTCTCGACGGACGCGTCTTGCGCTCGGGCGACCCGGTCGGCGTCGAGCAGGAGATGTGGGCCCTGCTGGTCCTCTACCAGCTTCTGCGCCGGGCCATGGTCGAGGCGGCGGAGTCCCGGCCGGGCACCGATCCCGACCGCTGCGGCTTCACCATCGCCTACCAGACCGCCCGTGACCTGCTGATCCGCGCGGAGGGAGTCCTCGAGCAGGGCATGGGGGCGATCGGCCGCCGCGTCTTGTCGGCGCTGCTGCCGGCACGTCGGCCGCGCGTCAGCACCCGCAAGGTCAAGTCGCCCATCTCCCGGTATGCGGAACGGAAACTGGACGGCCGCCCCGACACCAGCCAGCCGGTGGCCTCCGTGACGATCACCCTCCTGCCGCCCCCGCCACCCCACCCCGAACTGCCGGCGACCACCGTCCCCCAGTACGTCGGCCCCGGCAAGACCAGCAACCGCATGGCGCGAGTCCTCACCATGCTGCAGCAAGAACCTGAGCGGCGCTGGCAGGCCAGAGAGATCGCCGAACTCCTCGGCGACGTCACCCTCGTCACCACCTACCGGCAGCTTACCCGCTGGGCTGAGAAAGGGCTGATCAAGAAGGTCCGCAGGGGCCGCTACACGGCAGCCGCCACACCAGCGGCCCCCGCCTTGCACCCCGGCCGAAATCCTTAACTACCCGGCCTTGGTGGAACTTCAGCTCTGGCAATCTCGACTTGCCGGGCTCCCCCAACTGGTACATGCCGGACCTTGCCGTCATACCCGAAGAACTCGCCGCCGGCGCCGGCGCGCTCACTCCCGACCAGACCCTCCTGATCGTCGAGGTCACCTCCGACTCCAACGGCGACACCAACCGTGTCACGAAACGCAAGCGCTACGCCCAGTACGGTGCCCCGCTCTACCTACTTGCCGACCGGCAGAACCGCACTTGCACACTCTTCTCCGAGCCTCATGATCTCGGCTATGCCGTTGTCGACGGTCCTCATCCATTTGGGACATCGATTCGGCTGCCTGAACCTTTCGGCCTGTCCTTGGACACCGCGGCATTCTGATCGCCCGGACGCCCTCGTACTTGGCGCGATGGGAGAGGCACTTCCAGCTCCAGGTCATGTAGTCACCATCAGAGGTCCATTGCTGGCCGGGGCCACTTCGGGTCTATAGCATCGGTCCGCTCCGCCCGCGCGGAGGTGTCCCGTTTGTTCCTTTGGGTCAACATTTCGAAGTTGGACTGCTCCGCCCGCGCGGAGGTGATCCGGCCCTGCACCTCGGGAGCGATCGACAGATATCGAGTCCGCCCCGCCAATGCGGGTCGGCCTCCTTGGAGCCGTCAACCATCGGCCTGGGGTAGACCCCGGGTCGATGGTTGACCACAGGGACAGGGGGAAAGGCAGCATCAGATCTGATGGTGACCCAACGACTGGGCACCACCTGCACAGAAAAAGCGCCAGCCGGGTCGGGCCCGTCCCCAGTAGGAACAGTCGCGTCAAGTCGCCCTACCAGAGCGGTCGTGGATGAAGGACTTCCATCCCCATCTGCCTACTAACCTAGTAGGCAGGACAAGCGTTCGAGTTCGGCGGCTCCGGACGCGCAGCCGCCTCCTCGAGCGACAGAGCGGGCTGACCGCGTGCCTCGGCGACGAGCTACGGTCGTAGGTCACCTCCGCGCGGGCGAAGCGGACCCGAAGTCGCACAGTCCCCGATGTCGGTTGCCGGGTTGCCTCCATGTGGTTGGGGCTGATCCGGGCCTGCGAAAGATCCGCATGAGGCGGGTTGGGCCGCCCCTGCGCACACAGGGCTGATGCGACGCCAGCCGCGATGACAACGGCGCTGCCCGTGCCACCCCCCGCGCAGGAGGGGCCGACCTCCGTCGCGGCGTGCTGTGGGTCCAGACGCCGGGGCCACCCCCGCGCGGGCGGAGCGCACTTGTGGTCGGCGGCGTCCTGGGCGTCCTCCAGCGGGGCATCTCCGCACGGGCGGAGCGTACGACGTGGCGCTGCGTACCCCTGGGGCTCTTGTCGGGCCACCTCCACGCAGGCGGAGCGGACACCGCCAGGTCCGCGTACCAGTCAGCCCACCGCGGGTCACCTCCGCGTGAGCGGAGCGCACCCTTCCCAACCTGCGGCGCAGCAGTGTCTTTGCTGTTCTTGGCCGTGGTGGGGGTCGGGTTGGTTGTGGTTGTTGTGGTGTCAAGGAGCGGGTGCTGATCCTAGTACCGGGGGTGCCGGTCTGGGGTCCTGATGGGGGTTCAGGTCCCGGTTGTCAGTGCCTGGGTCTAGCGTCACCGAGTGGCTACTATCCGTGCCCGAGTAGTGGGGACCGCTCTGTGACGCGACCGTCGTTCGATGTGGTGGTGAGGCCGTGGATCACGGCCCGTGTGCGTGCCGATCTGGCTCCTGAACAGGTCGCCGAGCTGCCGGTGCGGGGTGGGCCGGGGGAGTCGGTGGTGTTGGGGCTGGGGGAGGTGTTGGCGTTCGCGCATCTGCTGGAGCACGTCGACTGCCCGGATCCGGCGTCGGAGTCCGCGCTGCTGCGGGTCCTGATCGCGATCACGGCGCGGGTGACGGGTCTGGACGAGGCGGAGGACTGGGACGACACCCGGTGGGACGTGCTGGAGGCCGGCCGTCTGGATCCGAACCGGGTCGCTGAGTACTTCGCAGGGTTCGCGGGGCGGTTCGATCTGTTCGACGCGCAGCGGCCGTGGCTGCAGGAGCCGCGGCTGGCGGGGGAGTGCACGGGCAGCAGTGGGACCGGGCGGCTGCTGATGACGAGTCCGTCGGGGAACAACCACGTGTGGTGGCCGCTGGAGAAGGGCGGGCTCGGCGGGCCGGTTCCCACGGTGACGGCGGCGTTCGGGTTGTTGACGTGGTTGTTCGCGGGTCCGTCGGGGACGGCGGCGAACCGGCGGCGTTCGGATGGCCGGAACAGCCACTACACGGTGGCGGGGCCGGTCCGGGCGCTGGTGTCGTGGTTCCCGGCGGGCCGCAGTCTCGCGGAGACGCTGGTGCTGGGGGTGCCGTCGCCCGAGACCTGGCCGACGAACCCCGGCCGGGACGAAGCCCCCTGGGAGGCCGGACAGTTGCCGGACCCGCGGCTGCCCGCGGCGCCGGCCGGGCCGGTGTCGCTGCTGACGGCGCGCGCCGCCCACGCGGTGCTGCTGAAGCCCGAAGCGGACGGCGGTCACGTGACGGACACCTGGGTGACGTGGGCGTGGGAGAACGAGCTGCCGGAGGCCGACGACCCGTACGTGATCAGGCGGGACGAAGGCGGCCCGGTGCGGGCGAACTCCGCGCGGGTGGCGTGGCGGGACCTGGACGCGCTGCTGCTGAAGACCGTGCCGGGGAAGACCCCGCGGTACCGGCCGGCCGTCCTGGCGTCGATCGCGAGCCTGCCCCGGGCGACGGCGGCGGGCCTGCGGCTGCGGGCGTACGGGCTGCACCAGGAGCGGCGGGATCCGGAGACCGCGTGGTTCACGGCGGTGACGCCACCGGTGCTGGGCTTCCTGGAGGAGCTGGACGAGGACGGCGCGGCAGCGGTCTCGGTCGCCCGTGCGCGGGCCGAGGGCACCGCGTCCGGGCTCGTGAAGGCGCTGCGGGCGGCGTGGCAGGGGTTCACCAGTGACAACAAGGTGTGCCCGTGGGTCGATTCGGCGCTGCCGGTGTACTGGTCGCAGGCCGAGACCGAGTTCTGGAAGGCCGTCGTCCCGGACGGCGCAGGGGAGCGACCGCAGCCCGGGTTCCAGAAGGTCGCCACCCAGGTGTTCGACGCCGTGACTGAGGCGGCCGCGCTCACGCCCCGCGGGATGCAGGCGGTGGAGGAAGCCCGCGCCGCGATGCTCAGGCCGCCCCGAGGCCCGCGCAAGAAGTAGGCGCCGCCGGCCCAGGCCGGGCGGCGTGGTGACCCTGCGCCTTTCGTGTCCGGGCCGCCGACGGCGCCGGCGCGGCCGGGCCGAGGTGACCACCCCTCCGGGTGACCCTCCGTCCCGTACGGGCCGTGAGTCCGGCCCGCAGAACGACAGTCCGGGTCCGGCGGGCTCGGGCCGGCCTTCGGGCCGCAGCCTCGGCCCCCGTCTCTCGGTCCTGGCAGCACCACCCCGCCCTCCGTCCACCCCGTCCTCACCCACACCGCCGCACGGCCAGCAGAAAAGGAGCGAATCCCCAACCCCGTCCCCCGCCATCCGCGGGGGACCCGACCTCCCTTCACCCCTCATCGAGGAGCCCATGTCCGTCGAATCGCCCCCGCCCTCCGCAGAGAAGGACCCGCTCGAGTACCAGCGGGCCTTCATGCTGCACGTCCACCAGCAGTGCTCCACCCCCGGCGGCCGCGCCGCGGTCCGCTCCGCGCTGGTCGACCCCGGAAAGCCGTTCCGCGCCTACGAGTACCTCCTGCCGCGGATCCCGCGCTGGACGAACCGCGACACCGAACGCGCCTACGTCCTGACCGCCGGCATGTACGCCGACCAGGCCCCCAATCCGCGCCTCGACAGGAAGCCGAAGCCGCCTGCCGGCCTGACCGCCCCGGTGGAGAGGGACCGCTGGCGCAACCTCGGCTGGTCCCTCGCCCGCGCCGTCCGCACCAACGTGTTGAGCGCTGAGACCGTCCAGGCCCGGTTGCTGCTGATGTCCCGCCAGGACGCCGACGCCCTCACCCGCGACCTGCCGCCCCTCGTCGCCCGCCTGCGCGCCGGCGATGTCCCCGTCGTGTGGCCGCTGCTGCTGCGCGACCTGACCCGCTGGAGCGACCACCCGACCGACACCGCCCGCACCTGGGCCCGCGCCTACTACCAGTACGACCCCACCACCAAGACCGCCAAGGAGACCTCCTGATGAAGCGCCGCCTGTACCTCGACCTGCACGTCATCCACTCCTACCCGCTGTCCTGCCTCAACCGCGACGACCTCAACATCCCCAAGACCGCCTTCTACGGCGGTGAGCAGCGCGGCCGGATCTCCTCCCAGTCCGGGAAGCGGCACGTGCGGGTGGAGGTGGAGGACCGGCTGGGGGAGTGGGCGGTGCGCACCAAGCGGCTGCCGGAGAGCATCGCCGCCGAGTTGGTGCGTGCCGGCGGTTGGGAGGAGGAGCTCGCGCAGCGGGCCGGGCGGATGGTGGTCCTGGCCGCGGGGGTGAAGGGCGTGGCCGTGGACGGGGACAACGACACGAACAGCATGCTGCTGCTGCCGAAGGCGGGGATCGCGGAGCTCGCCGCGGTCGCCGTCGAGCAGCGGGAGCTGATCGAGGCGGGCGTCGACAAGAAGCAGGAGGAGGCGGCGCAGGCGAAGCTGGTGAAGGCCGCGGGGGAGCGGGCGCTGGGGATCCTGCGGGGGCGGACGTCTAGCATCGCGGCGTTCGGGCGGATGCTGGCGAACGAGCCGGGGTCGGCGGTGGCCGGCGCGGTGCAGGTCGCGCACCAGCTGACCACCCACGCGCTCGCCATCCAGCCGGACTACTTCACCGCGGTCGACGACATCACCCGCGGGCAGGAGGACGAGTCGGGGTCGGCGCACCTGGGCACGGCGTTCCACACGTCCGGGACGTACTACCGGTACAGCTCGGTGAACCTGCCGGAGCTGGCGGGGAACCTGGGTGACGACATGGAGGGGGCGCGGCGTCTGGCGGTGGAGTTCGCGCGGGCGTTCGCCGTCGTCGTGCCGTCCGCGCGGCAGGGTTCGACGGCGCCGTTCACGCCGCCGTCGCTGGTGCACGCGGTGCTGCGCGGGGACCAGCCGGTGAACCTGGGCGGCGCGTTCGAGCAGCCGGTCGCCGCGGAACGCGGGAGCGGGTTCGTCGAGCCGTCGGTCCGGCGCCTGGACGCGCACGCCGCCGCCGTGAACGGCTTCCTGGGCGAGGCCGGCGTCCTCGCCTGCGCCCACACCGGCCCGGGCGTTGGCGGGGTGGAGCACCTGGGTGAGAACGCGGGTTCCCTCGACAAGCTCCTGGCCGTCCTCGACGGCGCGATCGGCGAGCACCTGTGACCGGCGGTCTGCTGCTGCACCTGGCCGCGCCGATGCAATCCTGGGGCAGCCCCTCGCACTTCGGCACCCGCCTGACCTACCCGTACCCGACCAGGTCCGCTCTGACCGGCCTGTTCGCGTGCGTGCTCGGCCTGCCGCGCGGTTCCGACCTCGGAGAGCTGGCCGGTCTGCGGTTCACGGTGCGCGTCGACCGGCCGGGCCGGCTCATGCGGGACTACCACACCGTCGGCGGCGGCTACCCGCGCGAGAAGACGGTGATGACCGCGTCCGGCGGGCGCCGCCCGCTGAAGGAGGCCACGCTCCAGTCCGAGCGCTGGTACCTGGCGGACGCGGCGTTCACCGTCGCCGTCACCGGCCCGCCCGCCGTCACCGACCGGGTCGCCGACGGGCTGCGCCGGCCGGTGTGGCACCCCTACCTGGGGCGCCGTTCCTGCCCGCCCACCAGCCCGGTCCTCGTCGCGGCCGTCGACAACCCCGTCGCGGAGCTGCACCGCCTGCCGCTCCACCGCGAGCGAGACAACCCCGTCCCCGGCCCGGACTCGGAGGAAGGCTCGGTCGAGGTCGTCTTCGTCCACGACACCGACCCCGGCACCGGCCACCCGCCCGTCACCCAGGTCCGCGACCGGCTCCCCGCCGCCGGCGGCCGCCGCTTCGCCAGCCGCCCCCTGTGGGAGACCCGCCACACCTTCACCCACGCCCAGCACGCCGGCACCGGCACCGCCTGGATCACCGCCCTCACCACCTACACCCGAACCCGCACCTGACCCTGCCCCCGACGCCGGCCCCGCCCCCGCGGGGGAAGACGACACCACCGCACCCGGAGCGAATCCCGTGACCCACCTCACCCTCCTGCGCCTCGAGCCCCGTTCCCGGGACGCCGCCGCCGACCTGCGCAACACCAGCCACATGCACCAGCGGATCATGGGCATGTACCCCGACGCCCTCACCAGCGGCGAAGCCGCCCGGCGCAGCCTCGGCGTCCTGTACCGCATCGAACGCACCGCCCAGGCCACCACCGTCCTCGTCCAGTCGACCCTGGCCGCCGACCCCGCCGTCCTCCCCGACCGCTACGCGAGCGCCCAGCAGCGGGACCTGACACCGCTGCTGGACTGGCTCGCCGACGGCCGCAAGGTCCGCTACCGCATCGACGGCTCCCCCACCCGCTCCGTACGCGACGGCACCCGCGGCACCGACGGCCGCCTCAACCGCGGCAAGCCCGCCCCGCTCCACGGCAAGGACGCGATCGCCTGGTGGGAACGCAAAGCCCACACCGCCGGCCTCGACCTCCACGACATCCTCGACATCCCCCAGGAACCCGCCACCGGCCACCGCGCCACCGGGCCGATCCGCCACACCCTCGTCCGCTTCGAAGGCATCGCCACCATCACCGACCACCACGCGCTCCGCACCGCCGTCACCGACGGCATCGGCCGCGGCCTCGCCTACGGCGCCGGCCTCCTCAGCATCGCCCCCCACCACGAGTAAAAGACCGCAACCCGCCAACCCGCCGCAGGCCAGAAAGGGCCCGTTCCGCCCGTGCGGAGGTGGACTGCCTCGTCGCTCCATCTCGCCATAGCCAACGGTGTCAGCTCCGCCCGGTGCGGAGGCGGCCCGGCCTGGACGGCGTCCGTTCCACCTACACAACAACCAGGAATTGGGAGGAGTTCGGTGTTCGATCCGCGAGTTGCCGGTAAGCGACGCGGCCTGTCGGGGCCGTACCCGTTGGTGTGTCACCTGGCCGACACCGCGGTGATCGCGGGCGTGTTGTGGGATTCCTACCTGACGTCCTCCCAGCGGAAGATGATCGCCGCAGGGTGGGACGTGGACCCCGTTCGGGCGAGGCGGCTGGTGATGCTGGCAGCGGGCCTGCACGACACCGGGAAAGCCGTCTGCTGCTTCCAGCGGCGCATCGAAGGGACGGCCGGGCTGCTGGCCGATCCCCGGTTCCCGGCGCCGGCGGGCTGGATGCACGAGGAGTGGATCCCTCACCAGCTGGCCAGCCACTGGACGCTGCCGCAGATCCTCACGGGTCTGGGCTGGCCTCCGGTCGAGCGGCCGTGGAAGTCCGCGGCGCACCAGCTCGCGCAGATCCTCGGCGGCCATCACGGCGTGTTCGGTGAAGCGCTGTCGCCCGCGGTGATGGCCGATCCGCTGAAGGCGCTGCGCGGGCTGGGTGCGGACGGATGGGCCGAGCAGCGCGAGGCGCACGTGCGGGCGGTGTCCGGGGTGTGCGGGTCGCCGGCGGCGCCGGAGCGGCTGCTGTCCGCAGGCGGGGCGGTGGTGGTGACCGGGGTGGTGGTGCTGGCGGACTGGCTGGCCTCCAACACCCGGCAGGTGCAGGGCCGCCTGGACGTGTGGAACGGCGACCTCGCCGCGCACGTCGCGCGGGTCCGGCAGCGGGCGCTGTGGGTGCTCGCGCACGCCCAGCTCGCGGCGCCCGTGTGGCGGCCCGTCACGACGTTCGCCGACCTGTTCCCCGACATCAAGGACCCCTACCCTCTGCAGGCCGACGTCGCCAAGCGGCTCAAGGACCTGGTCGACGGCCCGGGGCTGGTGCTCGTCACCGCGCCGACCGGCGACGGGAAGACCGAGACCGCCCTCTTCGCCGCCCGGGTGCTCGGCGCGGCCGCCGGGGCCGGCGGCCTGGCGGTGCTGCTGCCGACGATGGCGACGACCGACGCGATGTGGCGCCGGGTGAAGAGGTTCACCGCCTGTGCCGTCGAGGTCGGGACCCCGGTGACGCTGCTGCACTCGATGGCGTGGCTGAACGAGTACTACGACCCGCAGCGGGACGAGGTCGTGGCGGACGGGTGTGTGTCGACGGAGGCCGCGCAGTGGCTGCGCGGCCCGTACCGGGGACTGCTCGCCGGGGTCGCGGTCGGCACCTGGGACCAGGCGGCGCTCGCGGCGCTGCCGGTGCGGTTCAACGTCCTGCGGTGGCTGGGCCTGTCGGGCAAGACCCTCGTGATCGACGAGGCGCACAGCTACGACGCGTACGGGCACCGGCTGACGCAGCGGTTGCTGGAGTGGTGCGGGCACCTGGGCATCCCGGTGGTCCTGCTGTCGGCGACCCTGACCGGCCGGACCGCCACCGACCTCGTCGGCGCCTACCGGGCCGGCGCCGGCCACCCGGACACGGAGCCGATCGCCTCCCCCTACCCGGGCTGGGTCCACGTCTCCGCGACAACCGGGAAGGTCACCGCGTACGGACCGCTGCCCACCACCCGGGAACGCGACGTCGCCGTCGACCACCACACCACCCGGCACACCCACGACCCGAAGGTGCCCGGCGGCCGCGCCGACCGCATCCTGACCGACCTCCAACCAGCTGCGGCCGGCACGGGCTGCGCGCTGGTGGTGTGCAACGTCGTCGCCGACGCCCAGGCCACCCGCAGGATGCTCGCCGAACGGTGGGGCGAGGACGGCCCGCAGATCGTGCTCCTGCACGCCCGGCTCCCCATGTGGCAACGGCTCCAGCGCACCGCCCTGATCGAGAGCATGGTCGGCTCCAAGGGCACCCGCCCGGACAGGCCACTCGTGGTCGTGGCGACCCAGGTCGTCGAGCAGTCCCTCGACTGGGACTTCGACCTGGTCGTCTCCGACCTCGCCCCGATGAGCCTGCTCCTCCAGCGCGCCGGACGCTGCCACCGCCACGACCACCCCCGGCCCACCTGGGCACCGATCCCGCGGCTCGTCGTCCTCTCCCCGCCGGGCGGCCGGCCCGCACCCCACTGGGGCGACGTCTACGACCCCTCCCTGCTCCGCCGCACGTGCGACGCGCTGCGAACCCTGGCCGGGCCGATCGCGATCCCGGGAGCGGTGCCCGGCCTGATCGCGGACGTGTACGACGCGGCCTGGAACCCGGACCGGATGGACAGCGACGACGCTCAGCGCCTGGCCGGGGAACAGGCCCAGGCCGCCGCCGCCGACATGGCGACGATCCCGCCACCGGCCCGGGTCAAGGACCTCTACCTGCTGACCTCGGCCCTGGACCCCGACCTCGCCGTCACCCGCCTGGGCGGCGAATCGAAGCGCATCCTGCCGGTATGGCCCACCGACCACGGCAACGGCTGGACCTTCGTCACCGCCGACGGCCCGACCGAGCTGCCCAACCGCCCAACCAAGGAGGACATCCGCACGATCATCCTCTCCACCGTCCAGGTCCGCTCAACCTGGCTCACCGGCGCCGGGCCGGAGACGCTCCCGCCCTCCACGTGGCAGGACACCCCCGCACTGCGCGACATCGCCCTGATCCCCCACGACGCCGCGGGCGGCGGCTGGCGCGCCCCGGACGGACGGACCATCCGCCTCGACCCCCTGGACGGCATCATCCGCGAGTAGCGCACGCTCCCTGCTGGCTGCAACACGGCTGACCGCTCCTTTGACGCTGAGCAGCGACCGAACTCTGGCACCGGATCGCCGTCCCAGCCCGTAGAGCGGGCCGGCCCGCCAACGCACCCGAGCGATGCGACCGGCCGATGGTGCCGTGCTACCCGCCGGACCTGTGACGCCACACCTGGTACAGGCGAAGGACATCGACAGCCCACGGCACGCTGAAGTCTTCGCCGTCCGCGGGTGCCGTGCGGCCTGCCCGCTCCAGGACCCGGGGCAGGAGTGGGTGAGGCTGCCCGGCGGCCGTGGGAGGAGCCCGGCGAGCAGCGGCTCGTCGGGAGGGGTGTCCCTGTCGACGAGTGCCAGAAGGTCGAGCAGGTCGGCGTGGTCGAGGCGGGGAAGGGCGACTCCCGAATTGCGCAGCCGGGAGAACGTCGTCGTGCTCCGGTTCCTGGCCTGCTGCTGGAGGTGGCTCCGTACGGTCCGTGCAAGGGCGTGCAGACGATCCTGGAGGTCCCGGGCCGGGGTGGGTGGGGCGGTGGTATTCGACGTCGTTGGTCCTTCGGCCGGCGTGTACTCGAGTTCGGCCAGGCGTCTTGTCTAGGTGCGTACGGCCTGTGCCTCGTAGCCCGGCAGAGTGCCGGCGGTTTTGGTGAGGTGCGTGAGTTCGGCGACGGCCGCGCCGAGATGTTCGGCGTCGAGGTCGTAGCCGCTTGAGGCCAGGTCGGTGAGTCGGGCGCGCAAAGCTGTCAGGGCTTCCCGCCGTTCACGTGCCCGGGGCGTCCGCGGCTCCAGCCAGGCCGGCTGCGGTGCGGGCGCGCGTCGCAGGGCATGCTCTTCGGCGGGGCGACCGTCCGGTTCGTCACCGTTGCACAGGGCCCTCGTCGCGGCCTCGTCGTCGGACTCAAACGAGTCCGGCCCCACCGCGTGAGCGGTGGGGCCGGAGCGATGTCCCGGTCAGTCTTCCAGGTCTGACCAGATGTTGAGACTGTCGTCCTCGACGACCCACTCGTGGTAGCCGAGCCTGCGGCCGATCTCCTCGAACCGGCTCAGCCGCGCCGGGCCAACGGGGATGAAGTACACCTTCATCGCCCGTAGGAAGAGGCGGAATCCGAGATCGGGACCGAGCTCGGTGACCGCGGCCTCCAGCGCCGGGACCACCG
>NZ_JBICYZ010000103.1:0-26292 GCF_043201465.1 Kitasatospora sp. NPDC048298 | reverse complement strand
TGCTTTCCGCTCCGTTTCCGGGGCTTCGTTCATCCAACTCGCCGGTGTCTTCCGGGGCTTGACGCCCTGTCCGACGTTTCAAACTCTAGCCGATCCCCGCTCCGAAAAGCGAATCCGACCGCAACCCGATAAAACGAGCACGCCAAATAAGCACCGAGCCGCGACGCGGAAATGCCGACGCGCCCCAGCCCGAACCTGGGAAGTGGAGTTTCAGAGGATTGGCCGCCCCGGGACCGTCCGCGCCGATGCGTGTCCGGTGCTCCCAGTCGAGCGACTTGGAGACAGTACTCCTCCTTGGCGCCCGAGACAAACGCCCTGCGCGAAGGGCCGTCCATCACGCCCTGTCCGACCCGTAGACGGCGATCCAGGCACTGAAGACCGCCTTCGGCTGAGCGCGCGACGGCTCCCGTGCGCCGAGCGGCCAGGCCGAGGGCTGAAGGTCCCGGCGGTGGGTTCCGTCGGTCCCTGGGCTCCGACGGGGCCGGGCGGCAGATTGGTGGGGCAGCCGGGCGGCAGTCGCTCCCGGCGCTCTCCACTCGATCCCAGGGGGATACCTGTGACGACACAGAAGATCCTGGTCGGCCTCGACGGCTCACCGCGGAGCGAGACCGCCGCCATGTGGGCGGCCGCGCAGGCCCACCGGCTCGGAGCGCCCCTGCGCCTGCTCCACGTCTGGCCCTGGCTGAGCGGCGAGAACGTGGACCGGGCCGAGCCCGGGGACCTGCGGCCCGCCGCGCTCGACGCCCTCACCCGGGTCGCCGACCGGATCCGCCTCGCCCACCCGGACCTGACGGTGGAGACCGCGGTGCGGCCCGACGATCCGGTGGACGGGCTGGTCGCCGAAGCGCGGGACCAGGAGATGCTGGTGCTCGGCTCCCGGGGCCTCGGGGGGTTCGTCGGCCTGCTGGTCGGCTCGGTCTCCCTCGCCGTGGCCGCCCGCGCGACCGTTCCCACGATCCTCGTCCGCGGGGCCGCGCCCCTTCCCCACGGGAACGCCGGAACCCCCGGTGAGGTCGTGGTCGGGCTCGACTCCGACGATCCCGGGGAGGCCGTCCTCGCCTTCGCCTTCGCGGAGGCGGAACGCCGCGGCGCCGCACTGCGCGCCGTGCACGGCTGGGAACCGCTCCCCGCCTGGGCCTACGGCAGCATGCTGCCGCCCCCGATGGACCTCCCCGAGCAGGAGCGGACGGAGACGGCCCTGCTCTCGCAGCTCCTCGCGGACCACCGCCGGAGGCATCCGGACGTGGCGGTCGTCGAGGACGTCCGGCTCGGCGGCGGGGCGAGGGCCGTCCTGGACGCGGCCGCCGGAGCCGATCTGGTCGTCATCGGCCGACGCGAGCGCCGTCACCGGCTCGGCATGCTGCTCGGTCCCGTCGCCCACGCCGTGCTCCACCACTCCGCCGCCCCGGTGGCGGTGGTCCCCCACCCGTGAGGCCGGACCGCGCCCTCCGCCCTCCGCCGCCCAGGAGTACCAACGCGGCAGGAGGCGCCCGGCCGCCTGGTGCGTCAGAAGGCGGTCACATCGGCGCGGACCCGGGGAAGAGCCCAGGGTTCCAGCACGCCGCCCACCAGGTCGGCCAGGAACTGCACCGCTCCTCCGGTGTAGTGCCACCACGCGGAGCTCCTTGAGGCGACCGTGACCGTCCACTCCTGTGGGCCGGCGGGGCCGGTGGTCCACAGGAAGAAGTCCCCCTGGTTCGACCCGGCCCACGGCAGGAGGCCGCCCGGGGTCGGATACGGGTGCAACGGGTCGGTCAGGTCGGTCTCCTCACACCACTCCCCGACGGTCTCCAGTTCTTCCCGCATGCCCCGCAGCCAACGGTCCTCGTGACCTGGTGTCGGACCGCCGATGCCGAGGAAGTCGCCGAGCACGAAGGGCCGGTAGCGCTCGCACAGCAGCTTGTAGTCGGCGGGCAGAGCCGTACCGAGCCCGGCCTCCACCAGCTGCCAGTCGATGGACTCGGGAGCCGGGAGGCGGAGCTCGGACAGGCCCGGCACGACGGCCTCCAGAGCGGCGAGGGCCTCGTGGAGGTCGGTCAGGCGACGTGCCGGTGCCTGCGTGCCAACAAGATCGTCCATGCGATCAGGGTGCCAGCGCGGATGGCGGGTTCCGTCACCGGCCCGTTCGGGGGCGCGGGGCCGATGACGGACTTGTCGGGCGGGGTCCGCTCAGCCGACGGCCGGCCTCGGCCGGTGGGTCAGGCGGAGCACCATCGTGGAGGCGACCTTGCGTGCGGCGGCCGACGAGCCGCACCCGGTGCTGACGCCGGTGCCCACCCCGTGCAGCGTGTCACCGGCGAAACGCGCGCTGTCGGAGGTGACACCGCCGGCGGCGACCAGCGAGGCGGTCCCGTCGGCCTTGACGACGTCGGTGTGTTCGAACCCGAACGTGGAGACTGCGCCGTCGGCCCAGGTGACGCGGGTGGCCGAGGTGTCGCCGTGCTCGTCGGCGGTGCATTCGGTGCGTGGCAGGGAGACGGTGTGGTCGACGGTCCCGGCGGCGAGGGGTTTGCCCGCCGGGTCGACGCACGTCAGGGTGCCCGTCATGTGCAGGGTGTCGGCCTGGGACGCGTTGCCGCGGCCCGGGGCGGCGGGGCCGTCGAAGGTGCCGTGGAGGGTGCGCACGCAGGTGGCGTCGACCTCGGGCTCGGCGGAGGCGGCGAGGGCGGGGATCGCTGCTTCGAGGAGTGCCACGGCGGTCAGTGCGGCGCCGACGAGAACGGGTTTCATGGATCGGCTTTTCCTGTCGAATTCCGGTAAGAATGATGAAATTCCTGCGGCGCGATGTCGTTCCCGTATCCGGGAGCCACAGCAGGAGTTTCCCGTAACTGCGAAGTCCGTGATCGCGGTCGGACGGTCGTCACGCTGGACGGGGCCGTCGAGTCAATGCCGTCTCCACGCCGGCCTGTTGCGCCCCTGCGGCAGTGCGCCGGTGGACGGGCTCGGCTTGGCCCCGGCGCACGTCGCCGTCCCCGTCCCCGTCCGCACACCGCCACCCGAGTCGGACACCGAGAAAATGCGACGTTTCGCATCATCGGACACGGTGGCCCCCTTCGGAATTCGGCTGCGGATTTCTGGAACCGCAGAATACCGAGGAGCAGTGGGCGGCGCCCCCGGCCACACCGTCGCGACCGCCGAAGGATCAGAGGTCGGCGGGCGACAGACCGAGGTGGTCGTGCCACGCCCGGCGGCCGGCGGGCGTCACGAGGAGAGCGCGGGTGGTGCCGATGCGCGTCATCCATCCGCTGGCGAGTGCGTGGGCGCACAGGGCGGCGCCCACGGCGCCGGCCAGGTGGGGACGGCGCTCCGTCCAGTCGAGGCAGGCGCGCACCGGTGGTCGGCGTGAGCCGGCGGGCAGCGTGACACCGGTCTCGGCGAGCCAGCGGGCGCCCTTGTCGGTCAGGCCCGGCTCGGGGCCCCACTCCAGCAGTCCGTGCTCGACCATCGCGTCGGTGATCGCCAGCGCGACGGTTCCGGCCAGGTGGTCGTAGCACAGTCGCGCACGGGCCAGTGCCTGCTGCCGGCCGGAGGCCGCCAGCGAACGCGGCGGGGCGCTGTGCCGGGGGGCCAGTGCGGCGAGGCTCTCGATCAGCTCGATCACCCTGCGGTCGGCCACCTGTACGTAGCGATGGCGTCCGTGCCGTTCCTCGACGAGGAGTCCGCCGTCGACGAGCAGGTTCAGGTGCGAGGTCGCGGTGGACGGTGCGACGCCGGCATGGCGCGCGAGCTCGTTGGCCGTCCACGCCCGGCCGTCGAGCAGGGCCAGGCAGAAGGCGGCCCGGGTGCCGTCGGCCAGCAGCCTGGCCACGCCCGCCAGGTCCACACCCACGTCCTGGCCCGCACGCTGAATGTCCACGGTGCCCATTGTCGTCGACGTCCCTTCGACCTCCGTCGAAGTGTCCCCGCCCTACCGTCGGGCTGCGCGCAGGGCTCACCGGCCCCGCGCCGTCATCCGCCCGCGAGGCCGTGCCGCCCTCGCTCACCCACTGGAGCCACCATGACCGCGTCCGACCCGACCGTCACCGCCTCCCGCCGTCCCGGACTCCCGATGGGCCTGGTGGTCACCGACGCCCCCACCCCGGCGGACGTCGCGGTGATCTCGGACGCGCTGGACCGCTTCAACACCGAGCACACGGGAGTCGCGGACCGCAGGCCGCTGTCCGTCCTGGTCCATGATCCCGAGACGCGCCAGGTGGTCGGCGGACTGACCGGGCGGACCTCGCTCGGGCTGTTCTTCCTCGACCTCTTCTACCTGCCGCCACGGCTGCGCGGCGGTGGGCTGGGAACGGAGGTCCTCGAACGGGCCGAGAGCGAGGCCCGCGCCCGCGGCTGCCGCACGGCCGTGCTCTACACGATTACCTTCCAGGCCCCCGGCTTCTACGAGAAGCAGGGATGGAGGCGTCTGGGAGAGGTGCCCTGCGACCCGCCGGGCGCCGGCCGGGTCTTCATGACCAAGGAACTCGCCGCCCCGACCGGCGAACCGGCTCGGTCGCGGTGACGTCGGCGGGCGCACGGCCGACCGGAGCGGTGGCGGATCGCCTTGGCGGTCGCGGCTGCGCCCGCCACGGCAGCACCACCGCTGCGGCGCCCGCCGTTCGGCTCCCCGCCCAGGAGGGTCCGGACGGTCCTAACGGGTCAGCAGCCCGGCCACCGCGTCGGCGAAGGCGGCGGGGACCTCCTGCGGGACGTTGTGTCCCACGCCCGGGAGGAGGCGGTGTTCGTACGGTCCGGTGAAGCAGTCGCGGTCCTCCGCCGCGCTCGGGCCGCCCACGCCGTCGGCGCCGCTTTCCAGCACCACGGTGGGTACGGAGACCGGCGGCTGGGCGGCGATGAGGTCTTCGGGACCCTGGTAGCGGGGGTCGCCCTCGACCAGGCCGTACCGGTGCCGGTAGGAGTGGATCACCACGTCGACGAGTTCCCGTTCAACGGCTTCCTGCCGCCGGTCGCCAACCCGCCCGCGGTCAACCGGGCCCACGCCGGACAGACCGTCCCGATCAGGTTCGGCCTCGGCGGCGACCGCGGCCTCGGCGTCATCGCTCCGGGGTACCCGACCGCGCAGCACGTCGACTGCACCACCGGCGCGCCGCTCGACCCGCCCACCCCCACCAGCAGCCCGGGCCACGTCCGCCTCCGGTACGACGACAGCAGCGGCGTCTACACCTATCTCTGGAAGACCGACCGGGCCTACGCCCTCACCTGCCAGGTGTTCACCCTCGGCCTGGTCGACGGCAGCACCCACACCGCGCTCTTCCGGTTCGGCTGAACCTTCGGGACGGCCCGATGGCGTCGGCCCCCGGTGTGCGGACACATCGGGGGGCCGACGGCGGTGCAGCGACGAGGGACCCGTCCTGGTGGCCGCCCCATGAAGCCGGCGGCGCCGACCTCGTTGCCAGAGCGGCGGGGCCGTGCCGTGACGGCCCGGAGCGGTCGCTGCCGGTCCGGGCCGTCACGGGCGGGTGCTCAGGCGGCGGCGGTCAGCCGGTCCGTCATCGTGCGGACGATCGCGGCCTGGTGGGCGGCCAGGTAGAAGTGGCCGCCGGGGAAGACCCGCAGGTCGAAGGGGCCCTCGGTGTGATCGGCCCAGGCGGCGACCTCGTCGACGGTGGCCTTGGGGTCGTTGTCGCCGGTCAGGGCGACCAGCGGGCAGCGCAGGGCCTCGCCGGGCTCGTAGGCGTAGGTCTCGGCTGCCTTGTAGTCGGCGCGGGTGGCGGGGAGGATCATGCGCAGGATCTCCTCGTCGCCGAGCAGTTGGGCGTCGGTGCCGTTCAGGCTCCGCATCTCCTCGATGAGGCCGTCGTCGTCGCGCAGGTGCACCGTCTCGTGGCGGTGGGTGGAGGGGGCGCGGCGGCCGGAGACGAACAGGCCGGCCGCCACCAGGCCCTTCTGCCGCTCCAGGCGCCGGGCCACCTCGAACGCCAGGGTGGCGCCCATGCTGTGGCCGAAGAACGCCAGCGGCCGGTCCGTCCACGGCAGGAGCGCGGCGAAGACCCGGTCGGCGAGGTCGGGGATGTTGTCGAGGAACGGTTCGGCGCGGCGGTCCTGGCGTCCGGGGTACTGGACGCACAGGACGTCCACGGACGACGGCATCGCCCGGGAGACCGGGAGGAAGAAGCTCGCGGAGCCGCCGGCGTGCGGCAGGCAGACCAGGCGCGCCCCGGCGTCCGGGCGCGGGTGGAACCTGCGGATCCACAGGTCGTCAACAGGAGGGCTGTTCACGGGAGGTGTCGTTCCTTGCTTCGTGGACGGGAGGTGGACTCGGGGGGGAGGGCGGCCGGCCGGCGGCGGTCACTCCCCCACCGGGCGGAGCTTGTCCAGCCACTCGTCGACCGCCGCGGCGGCCTCGTGGGGCGTGGCGCTCCATCAGGGTGTAGTGGTTGCCGGGCACCTCGGTCACGGTGTCGGCGTGCTCGGGGGCGGCGGGGCGATCGTCGGCGTCCGCATCGTTGCGGGCCATCCAGTCCGCGGCCCGGACGACCAGCGTCGGGGCGGCGGCCTGCGGGGCGTCCCAGTCCTCGAAGATCCGCAGGTACCCGCCCATCGCGGTCAGCTGGGTGCCCGGCGCGGAGACGAACTCGAAGCGCTCCGACTGCCCCTCCACCACCGCCGACTGGAACCGTTCGCCCATGCGCTGACGCCGGGTGAAGCCGTCCAGCATGACGATCCCCGCCACCGGACGGCCGAGCCGCTCCAGGTGGCAGGCGACCGCGTGCCCGACCCAGCCGCCCGAGGAGTAGCCGACCGGCACGACCGGCTGATGGCCCACGCTGCGCTCGATGGCCGTCGCGTGCGCCTCGATCAGCGCCTCGACGTCCCCGGGCAGGTCCTCCCCCAGGGCGAAGCCCGGCTCGGACAGCGCCCAGATGCCGCGCCGGCCGCCGAACGCGGCGGCGAACCGGGCGTACTGGTGGACTCCCGACGGCGCCATGTACGGGCCCAGGCAGACCAGTGCCGGGCCGTCCTGGCCCTGCGCGAACTGCACCGGCTCGGGCAGGTGGTCGGCGGCGGACGCCGCGTCGAAGACCGGCCGCAACCGGGCGGCGGCGGTGACCAGTTCGATCCCCTCCGTCAGCCGGCCGAGTTCACCGGCCCGGCGGTAGAGCGACACGATGAGGTCCTGCGACTCCGACGGCTCCGGCGAGCCCGTGCCGGCGCCCGCTCCCGCGGCCGGGGCCCCGGGGGCGCCGCGCTCCGCCAGCAGGGACTGCAGCCGCCGGCCGACCTCGACCGGGGTGCGGTGGTCGAAGGCCAGTGTGCTCGGCAGCCGCAGGCCGCTGGCCCGGCTGAGCCGCTTGCCGAACTCGACCGCGGTGAGCGAGTCGAAGCCCAGCTCCAGGAAGACGTGCTGCGCCTGGACCGCCTCCTTCGAGGGGTGGCCGAGCACGGCGGCGGCTTCGCCGCGGACGAACTCCACGATCTCCGAGGCGTGTTCGGTGGCCGTCAGGGCGGCGAGCCGGCGCAGCGGGGGGGCTCGGCGCCGTCCTCGGTGTCGTCCTGGGCCTCCTGGGCGGCGAGCAGGCGCGCGACCTCGGGCAGATCGCCGATCAGTGGGCTGGGCCGGGCCGCGGTGAAGCCGGGCACGAAGCGCTCCCACTCCACGGCGGCGACCACCAGCGTGGTGTCCTCGCACTCCACCGCGCGGCGCAGCGCCAGGACCCCCAGCTCGGGGCTCATCGGGTCCAGGCCGCGCGAGCGCAGGCGCTCCTCCGAAGCGGCGTCGACCATGCCGCCGCCGCCCCAGGCGCCCCAGGCGACGGAGGTGGCGGCCAGCCCGCGGGCGCGGCGGTCCTCGGCCAGCGCGTCGACGAAGGCGTTGGCGGCCGCGTAGCCGGCCTGCGCGCCGCTGCCCCAGGCCGCGGCGCCGGAGGAGAAGAGCACGAAGGCGTCCAGCGGGCGTTCGCCCAGCAGTTCGTTCAGGTGCGCGGCGCCCAGCACCTTCGCGCCCAGCACCGCGGCGAGGGCATCGGCATCCTCGCCGAAGGCGCAGAACATGCCGGCCTCGGAGTCGAAGTCGAGGCCGCTGTCGAGTCGGCCGGCCAGTTGCGGAGCGCGGGCGAACAGCGCCGACCTGGCCACGTCCTCCCAGCCGTAGCCGTTGCTGTGCTGCCCGCACTCGGCGAACACGTCCTCGGAGGCGACCAGGTGACTGCCACTCAGAATCAGGCAGAACGTGCCCGGCTTGTGGTCGAACTCGAAGAACAGCAATGGGGAGAAGGCTTCGCGATCGATCATGCGTCGACCTTACGAAGTCGCACCGACAGACCCGGTCCCTACGAGCGGTGCCTTGAACCGCCCTTCCCCGCCGACGCCTTCGGGGCCGACGGAGCAGGTCCGCGGAGCCGGACCGAACGCAGAGCCCAGAGCACTGCGCTCGGACTGCTGGACGATGAGTTCAGAGCTTGTAGCCGATCTGGCGCAGCAGGCCGTGGCGGTCCGCGGCGTCCCCGTCGGTCTCAACCCCGACCGGTGGTACGCCGTCGATCACGCCGATCACGCCGCGGCCCCGACCGGTGACGGCCAGCAGGACATCGACCGGGTTGGCGGTCGCGCAGAAGACGCCGCAGAGCTCGGGCACCAGTTTGAGGGTGTTGAGGACGCTGACCGGGTAGCCGCCGCGCAGCAGGATCACGAAGGAGTGGCCGGCACCGATCGCCTGCGCGTTGCGTACCGCGAGCGGCACCAACTCGTCGTCGTTGCCTGACCGGCGGACGAGGCAGGCGCCGGAGGCCTCGCAGAAGGCGATTCCGAAGTGCAGGTGCGGGCCCACCGAGGCCATGGCCTCGTGCAGGTCCTCCACGGTCTTGATGAAGTGCGACTGCCCGATGATCACGTTCACGTCATCGGGCTTCTCGATGCTCACCACGTCGAAGGACAATCCGGCAGCTGCCATCAGGAGCCTCCTGCTCTCGCTGGTCGTCGGACGATGCACGTGGTCCCGATCATGTCCGCCGGACCCGTGTGCAGCCGGGACGGCACGCAGGCGAAGCGCCGCCCGGGTCAGCCGGGAGGACGTCGGAGGAGAGGTCCGGCCGGATGTGCCGCCGATGCCGTCAGGGCCCCACCCGGGTTCAGACGCCGTCGTCCGCCCCGGCCGCAGGCGGCTCGGGGCGGGTTCCCGCAAGCCTCTGGGCCAGGTCGGCGACCTCGCGACGCAGGGCTGCCACCTCTGCGGTCAGGGCCTCCAGGGGTGCGTCCGCGGACGCGGTGGCCGCGGCGGTGGGCGTGGCCGCGGGCGACGACGACTCGCCGACCTCCTCGGTGGACGTCCCGCTCCTGTCGAGTCGGAGAAAGCTCGCCAGCGACCCCGCGAGCACACCCAACACGGCGATCCCGGTGATCATGATGGCCGTCGCCACCCAGCGCCCCGACAGGGTCTCGGGAACGATGTCCCCGTAACCGACCGTGGTGATGGTGACGATGCCCCACCACAGGGCATCGCCGACCGTCGCGAACTCGGGGTTGACCGGGCTCTCGGCACGGTACGCGGTCAGCGAGCCGACCACCACGATCCCGATCGCCACAACGGCGACCCGCCCCAACTGCTCGAACAGGTGGCGGGCTCCTCGGCTGACCATCACCAGACGGGCCAGCCGAGCCAGGCGCAGCATGACCGCGAACCGGCCCGCGGACGCGCCGGGGAACAGGAACCACGGCGCGGTGGCCACCACCACGAACAGGTCGAAGCAGCCCAGTCCGGTGCGCCCGTAGTGGTGACGGCGACGAACGTGCACGACGTAGTCGGCCAGGAACACCAGCCAGGTGGCGATGCCGACGACGACGCCGACCGCCCCGCCCGACTGCGGGACGATGACGAGCGGCAGAAGAGTCGAGACCACGAGCGGCAGCCGCATGGCGGCGTCGAAGCGCTTCAGGAACGCGGCGTCGCGCGCCGACCGGGGCTCGCCCGGCCGACGCTCCGTTCCGGGGGCACCGTCCATGCACGCGAGCATGCCAGACCGGCCGCGGCGTTCCCGTGAGCGCGGCTCCTGTGGCGCCTCGCACGCGCTGCCCGACCGGCGGGGAACGGTCCCATGGTCACAGCGGGGCGTCCGGGGTGCCGGTGCCGGCGGGGTCGGTGGGCAGAGACGCGATGTCGATCGCGAGGTAGCCCGACCGCGTGCCCGCGATGAGCAGTCCGTGGCCTTCCGCCAGTGCCTCGACTCCGTCCGCGAGGTTCAGTGTCTGCCCGGTCCGGGTGTGCGGGTCCCAGATCCGCACCGTCTTGTCGATGCTGCAGCTGGCCACCCGCGCCGTGCCGTCGGGCGCGTCGAACGCCACCACCGCGCTCACCCAGTAGTCGTGGCAGGTGAGGGGTGCGCCTTCCAGGGCACCGGTGGCCGGGTTCCAGACCCGCACCGTCCCGTCACCGCCGCCGACGGCCAGGCGCGGCGTGCCGTCGGCCGCGTCGAACACCGCCGCTTTCCGCGCCCCGCTGGTGCTCCCGGTGAGGGGGCCGCCCTCCTGGGTGCAGGTGATCGGGTTCCAGATCCGCACGTTCCCGTCGCCGTCGCCGGCGGCCAGGCGCGGCGTGCCGTCGGCCGGGGTGACCACCATCAGCGAATCCACCCCCCTGCCGTTCCCGGTGAGGGGCACGCCCTCCTGGGCGCGGGTGGCGGGGTTCCAGATCCGCACCGTCCCGTCACCGTCACCGGCGGCCAGGCGCGGGGTGCCGTCGGGCGCGGTGAACACCGCCATCGCACGCAGCCAGCTGGTGTGGCCGGTGAGGGGCGCGCCTTCCTGCCGGCCGGTGGTCAGGTTCCAGATCCGCACCGTCTTGTCGTGGCTGCCGGTGGCCAGGCGCGGCGTGCCGTCGGGTGCGGTGAACACCACCACCGCCATCACTCCGTAGATGCCGTCGTCGACGGGTTCGCCTTCCTGGGGGCGGGCGGCCGGGTTCCAGATCCGCACCGTGTGGTCCTCGCCGCCCGTGGCCAGGCGCGGGGTGCCGTCGGCCGCGGTGAACTGCACCAGCGCACTCACCCAGTGGTCGTCGCTGGCGACGGGTACGGCTTCCAGGGCGCCGGTGGCCGGGTTCCAGACCCGCACCGCCCCGTCATAGCTGCCGGTGGCCAGGCGCGGGGTGCCGTCGGCCGCGGTGAGCACCATCATCGCCGCCACTCCGAAGTTGTGGCCGGTGATGGTCTCGCCGTCCTGGGTGCTGGTGGCGGGGTCCCAGATCCGTACCGTCCCGTCGCCGCCGGTCGTGGCCACGCGCGCGGTGCCGTCGGGTGCGGTGAACGCCACCACGGCGAGGACGACGCCGCTGTGGCCGGTGAGGGTTCGGCCTTCCTGGGCGCCGGTGGCGGGGTTCCAGATCCGCACCGTCTTGTCGTCGCTGCCCGTGGCCAGGCGCGCGGTGCCGTCGGGCGCGGTGAACACCGCCACCGCGTTCACCTCGTCGGTGTGGCCGGTGAGGGTTCGGCCCTCCTGGGCGCGGGTCGCCGGGTCCCAGATCCGCACCGTCTTGTCGTCGCCGCCCGTGGCCAGGCGCACGGTGCCGTCGGGCGCGGTGAACGCCGCCACCGCGGCGACTGCGCTGCCGTGGCCGGTGAGGGGGACGCCGTCCTGGGTTCCGGTGGCCGGGTCCCAGATCCGCACCGCCCCGTCGTCGCCGCCCGAGGCCAGCCGCACGGTGCCGTCGGCTTCGGTGAACACCGTCACCGCACGCACCTTGTCGGTGTGGCCGGTGAGGGAGGGGCCGTCCTGGGCGCGAGTGGCCGGGTCCCAGATCCGCACCGTCCGGTCCGCACCGGCCGAGGCCAGCCGCGGAGTTCCGTCGGGCGCGGTGAACAGCGCCACCGCGTTCACCTTGTCGGTGTGGCCGGTGAGTTGCAGGTGGAGTTGACGTTGCCGGACTTCGCCGACGGTCAGTTCCGGAGGCCATCCGCGCGGGTCGCGGGGGCGTGCTTCGGCCGGGGGTGGGGCGCCCTGGATGTAGCTGGTGCCGAGCCGGCGCCACCAACGGCGCCAGCCGGCCGCACTGTCCGCCGACTGCTCGGGGCCTGCGGTGTCGCGGGCGTGATGCTGGAGCAGGACGGTTCCGGCGATGGCCGGGGGCAGTTCGTGGGAGGGCAGGCCGTGGTCGAAGGCCGCGGCGGTGATGCTGGTGAGGTCGAGGGCATCGAGGACCTCGGTGTGGTCGGCGAGGGTGTGGAGGGCTCCGGCGGTGTGGCCCAGGCGGGCGTGGGCGGCGAGGTGGTGGCGGATGTACGGGCTGACGACCGCGTCCGGCGGGGCGGCGGCGTCCTCCTGCGTGCCCAGGCTCTGCCGGCCGTGCCGGGCGAGGGCGGCGGTGAGCAGGGCGTGGCCGCCGGCCGTGTCCGGGTCGGCGGTGAAGTGTTCGGTGAAGGTGCGGTGGGCGAGGCGGTAGACGCTCCGTTCGTGTTCGTGGTCGAGGGTGAGGTAGGGAGCGGCGTCCCGGAGCAGCTCGGGGATGCCGGCGCCGGTGTCGGTGCGGCTCTCGAGGGCGTGGACGGCGAGGGCGTCGGCGGCAAGGGCCCAGATGCCGTCCTGGGCGGGCAGGCCGCGGCCCTGGGCGAGGCCGAGGGCGCGCAGGAGCGGGGCGTAGTCCGGGTTGGTGCGGTGGAGTCGCTGGAGGGCGCGGGTGAACAGTTGGCGGTGGGTGCGGCCGATCAGGGGGGTGGGGTCGCTGAGAAGGCCCGGGTCGTTGAGGAGTTCATGGGCGGCGAGCCGGACGTAGAGGAACTGCTGTGGTTCGGCGCCGTGTTGCTGGTGGTCGGCGACGAGGCGGTGAACGGCGTCCTCGATGGTCGCGTCGTCGGCGTCGAGGGCGCCGCGTTGTCTGGCGGCGTCGAGCTTGGCGTGCAGGTATCCGGCGAGGGCCTGAGGGTCCTGCTTCACCTCGACGTGTTCGACATCGGCCCACTGTTGGACGTCGGCCCGCGGTCCGGCCTCGCGACGGGTCGGCCGGGTGCGGTCCGACCGGGGGCGGAGCGCGTCGAGGATGTCGGTGTCGGTGGGGGCGGGCTGGTCGGGGCCTTCGTGGGTGGAGCGGCGGGTGCCGATGACGACCCGGACAGCGGGCAGGGCGGCGAGGGGGCGCAGCAGGAGGGCAGCGATGAGCAGCGGCTGCTCGGCTTCGTCGAGGGCGTCGAACAGCAGCGTCAGCCGGGTCGGCCGGGCGCGCAGCCGGGCGACGAGTCGGGCGGCGAGGACGGCGGGTGGCTGACCGTCGTCGGCGTGCCGGACGAGGTCGGGCAGGCCGACGGCTTCGGCGACGAGCTGGACGGTGCGGGCGAGGCTGAGGCCGGAGAGGTGGGCGACGAGGTCGAACGGGTCGTCCGGGCAGGGCACTTCGGCGGGCAGCGCGGTCAGGTGACCGTGGCGGACGAGGACGTCGCGCAGCCGGGTACGGGTGTGCAGCAGGACGTGGCCGAGGAGGGCCGACTTGCCGGAGCCGGCGGGGCCGGTGACGACGAGGGTGCCACGGGTCGCGGTGGCCAGCCAGCGCAGGATGTGGTCGCGCTCCTCGGTGCGGCCGTGGAAGTACCAGGCGAGTTCACCGAGTTCGGCACCGGACGCCTTGGGGAGGAAGTGGCGCTGCTCGTCGGTGGGCAACCGGTCGATGACGTCCTGGAGTTCGGCGAGCTGGTCCAGCGGCGCGGACACCGTGGTGGCGGCATCGGGGGTGAGCCGCACGAGCCGGTCGCCGGGCACGGCCCGGTCCCCGCGGTAGCCGCCGCGCAGTTCACGGTTGAGTTCGACGCCCAGTTCGGCGAGGCCGATGTCGGGCTTCCCGCGGAAGGTGACGCTCAGGACGCGGCGGAGGGCGCCGGTGAAGGCCCCGAGTTCGGTGTAGCCCTCGGCCGCGGTGGACAGCAGCAGGTAGCGGCCGGCATCGCGGTACTTCCTGCCGAGGAGGACGCGGTGCACCTCCTGGGCGAAGTCCTGGGAGAAGCAGGCGTCGATGACGACGATCGCCCAACTGTCCTCGCTGTCGGGGTGGATCTGGCGGCTGCCGATGGCGCGGGCGACCTCCTCCGGGGAGATCCCGTCGTCGATGGGGGCGGGGGTGCGGTGGTGGGCGAGGTGTTCGGCGCTGCCGTGGCCGACCCAGTAGAGCACCGTGTTGCCGCCGCGGGAGGCGGTGGGCCGCTTCCACTCGCCGAGCCGGTCCTCGACGGCCTGCCGGTCCCGTTCGTCCTCGGGGGTGGTCCAGCTGTTGACGCGCGGACCGTAGGGAGCGAGCAGGTCGGCGATCGCCCGGACGTGGGCCTCGGTGTCCAGGGCGGGGTGCTGCCGGTAGGCGGTGAAGTTCACCGGGAACAGCTCGATCCCGCCGCCCTCGGGGGACGGTTCGGTCGGGTTCCGGTCGGTGCCGACGGGTGTGGCCAAGGCGGGATTCCGATTCAGGCGTCGGGCGGGCTGGCGAGGCGGAGGTTCGGGCGTCGGGTGCGGTCGAGGCCGGGTTTCCGGTTCAGGCGTCGGGTGGGCTGACGAGGACGAGCTGGGTGATCGGTACGTGGTCCTCGACGTCCAGGGTCACGCGGTACAGGTCGGGCGCGTCGGCGGTGAAGCGGGCGGCAAGGGCGCCGTCCGTACGGTCGGGGTCGCGGCGGAGGGTGAGGGGGTGGCCCATACGGCCGGTGGTGGCGCTGCGGACGGTGAGGCTCCCCCTGGCCGGCGTGTCGAGGCCGGTCGCGTGGAGGGTGAGCGGCTGCCCGAACGTCCCACCGAGTTGCGGAGTCTCCAGGCCCGGTCCGGCGCTGGTGCCGGAGAGGCGAGGCCCCTGGGGGCGTTCCAGCGCGATGTTGCGGAGCTGGCGCAGGACGTCGTCGTGGCGCATCAGGGTGCCGTGCTGGCCGAAGACGTAGGTGCGTGCCTCAGTGCCGCCGGCCTGGGCGGACGGGGTGTGGACGGTGCCGTCGCCGCGCGAGTCCCGGCGGGCGGGGATGCCGGTGGCCGGGTCGCGGACGAGATCGCCGTCCTCGCCGGCGTCGAAGGAGTGGTGCCGTCCGACGGCGACCGCGTGCCCGGCATACTGCTGTTCGTCGAGGGTCTGAACGGTGGGCTGTGCCTCGCCGACGATCGCGCGGTGCCCGGGCATCGCGAACGGGTGCTCCCAGCGGCGGGTGTGCTCGTCGAGCGAGCGGGCGGCCAGGTGTTCGTCGCCGCCGAGCCTGGCGACATCGGAGGGCGTGAGCCGGTCGACGTCCAGTCCGCGGTCCAGGCAGCGGTAGTCGGGCAGCAGGTCGTGGACGCCCGGCAGGGTCGCCGCCATCGCCTGCACCTGTCGCAGCAGCCTGGCCGGCTTCGCCCCGGCGTGCAGGAGGTTGAGGGTGAGGACGGACTTCACGGAGCCGAGGAACGGGGTCCCGACGGTGACCACCGCCCGGGTGTCGGCCGCGAGTTCGGGGTCCTGCTCCAGCGCGGCCCGCACCACCAGCCCGCCCATCGAGTGCGCGGCGAACAGCAGCCGCGGCTGCCGCCCACCGGCGGCCCGCCACTCGGGCCGGGCGGCGACCCGCTCCCGCCAGCCGGTCAGGTGCGCGCGGGCCGCCCGGGCGAGCACCGCGCCGTTGTAGGCGACGGCGAGGCGCCAGTCGTACGGGAACGGCGCCACCGCCTCCGGCGCCAGCGTGACCTCCCGCAGGGCCTTGACCGCCTCGCTGTAGGGGTCCAGCCCCTCCAGGACGGGCAGCCACCACGGCTTCGCCAGCAGCCCGGTCGCCCGGACGCGGGTCAGCGGCGCCCGCCGGAAGGTGTCCGCGTCGGCGGCCCGCTCCGACTCGTCCGCCCGCAGCGCACCGAACAGCCCCCCACCGGCCGACGCACCCGTCAGCATCCCGAGGTCCACACCCCACAGCGGGCGGCCCGTCGCGGCGTCCTCCAGGACGCTGCCCATGATGCCCGGCACCACGACACACGCGTCCGGCGTCCGGTCCTCGAACACCGGCGGCACACCCGGGTAGGGCACCGCGCCGCCGAACCCGCCGTCCCCCAAGCTCCCCATGCCACCCGACGATAGGGGAGCAGACCCGCCACGCGTGCGGCTTCGTCAAGAACGGCCGCGGATGACCGTTGCCGGGCGTGCGGCGCCGATGCCGCGGCTCACCCCGGTGTCGCCAACTCCCATAGCCGCACCGTCGTTCCGTCCTTCGAAACCGTGTACCAGCTGCCGCGTCACGACCTGTGGCTGGGGTGATCGTCGTCAGTCCGGTTCGGACGGGTCGATGGCGACGAGTTCGACCTCGAAGCCGTCGGTGTTCTCCAGGTAGGCGGCGTAGCTCTGTTCACCGCCGGCGTGCGGGTGGCGGTCGGGGAACATCAGGTTCCAGCCGTGCCGCGGCGCCTCGGAGGCCAGCGCCTCCACGGTGTGGTGGTCTTCGACGTGGAACGCCAGATGGTTCAGCCCGGGCCGGCACCGGTCGTGCCGGCCGGCGGTGAGGTCCGGGGACTGCTCGAAGACCAGGTAGGTCGCTCCGAGCTTCCAACTGCGGCCGTTGCTCCAGCTCTGGAAGAGCGTGTAGCCCAGGGCCTCCAGCAGCCAGCCGAAGGAGACGACGGCCCGCTCCAGGTCCGGCACCCAGATCTCGACATGGTGCAGTGCCCCGTTGGTCGGCCGGATCATGCCGCCACCACCGGGGCCGGTCCTGCCGGGCGGCCCGCGCCGGCGAACATCGACCCGATCGGATCGGTCGAGCGCAGGTGGGCCCGGTGCTCGGCCGGGAAGTCATGGAACGTCAGCAACTCGTCCTCATCATCGTGGGTGATCTCGCAACGGCTTCGGGGAACGTCGCCCCATACTGCCGGACAACCGCCTTGACGGCACCGGCCGCATGCTCGCGGAGCCCCGACGACTCCCCCGACCCGGACCTCGACCACGCTCGCCACCTCGCTCACAACCTCGCTCACCACGTCCGCCGAAACACCGCCCCGAGCTCGGCAAGCCACCGCGGACCAGCCGGGAACACCGGCGCGCCCTCGGGCACGTAGGGTTCCGCAACCGACCCAACGGCCCGCCGGGACTGCCGTCCTCGGCCCGCACCCGGCCACCGTTGTCGGCCTCCTCCTCGCGCCACCGGCCACTGACCGGCGTCCGTCGTCGACCGGCCTTGGCCGATCGGACTCACCGACGCGGCACGGCGCACGGCCGGCCGTGGCGCCCGCCCACGAGTGCCTTCAGCCCGGGGCCGAACCATGCGCAAACCGCACCAATCCCCCCAAGGAAGCGGTACGTTGGCGCTGCCGACCATAAGGAGAACCACGACGTGACCATCGACCAGGCTGCCCTCGGCAGCGCCGTGAAGGCCGTCGCCGCCGCCGCGCGCGACGATGACGTGGCTGCGCTGTACCAGGCCGTGATGCCGCCGACGGGCGTGGACACCCCTCCGCGCGAGGCCGCCCAGTGGTTCGGATTGCTCCTTGTCCATCTGGCCCTCACCGCCGCGAACGCTTCGAAGCTGGAACAGGGCTGCTCCCGGGAGGCCGTGTCGGCGTGGATCAAGGAGACACTGGGCCCTGTGCCCACCCCGGCGCTGCTGCGTGCCGAGGATCCTGTCCGCATCGACCACGTCGAGGCGGTGAGCGCCGCAGCGAGCTACTCCCAGTGCCATGAGTACGCCGTCGACCTGGTCCGGCTGGGCCTGACCGACCCGGATGCGGCACCGGACGAGCGGGGCGTCGACGCCCACTGCGCGGTGACGAACGACAAGAAGACGCGGATCATCGTGATGGCGATGCTCGGCCGCCTCGCCGCCGATTCCGGCGGGCGAGGCTGACGGCGCCGCTTCGGTGGTGCGCGGGCGCCGGGCCGCCTTCGGGCTGCCCGGCGCGGTGGCCCAACTCGACGTTTAACATCCGGCTGCGCTCGGACTGTGTCGATTGTCAGTGGGTACTGCCATGACGCGGCGCTCTACAGCGACGGGCGGGTGAAGACGCTGGTGGACCTGGCGCTGGCGCCCGAGCACCGGCGCGGGCACGGAGCCCTGTGCGACACGTTGAACCGGGGCCGCCTGGACGTCGACAGGCTGGACCGGATCCCACTGGGAGAGCGCCGGCTGGAGTGGTGCCGCCCTTCAACTGGGGCTGCACGCTGTGGTAGGTGGTCGGCTTCCGCGACGTGGACGGCGCGATGTGGTCCAACGCAGAGGGCTGACGTCGACCGACGCGATCTGCGGCCGGCGTCCCCCGAGGGGCTGTCCGGGCCAGGCCGGTGGATGCACGAGACGGCCGTCCGGGACGGGCAGGAGGAACTCGCCCGCGCAATCACCTACCTCTTCGGCGACGCCGAATGCCCGCGCTGTGCCGGCGTGTTCACCATCGCGGACGAATACGCGTTCGCCAACTGCCCCGGCTCGTAGCGACCCACCGGTCCGCGGTCCGCAGTCCACGACGTCCCGGCAGGCTTCCTCCGGTTCGTGCTCCGATCGCCGGCCCGGTTCTCCTCCGCAGCTGTCGTCACAGGCTCAACAGCAGGTCCCGGACCGCCGCGGGCTGGGACAGGAACGGGTGGTGGCCGGCATCGAGCTCGACGACGCGGCCGGCGCGGCGGGCGAACTCGCGTTGCAGCCGCGGCGGGGTGCCCCGGTCCTGAGCGCAGACGAGGTAGGTGGAGGGCAGTTGCCGCCATGCGGCCGCGCCGACCGGCTGCCCGGTCACCTGGAGGCTCTGCCGGGCGAGGTGGTCGGCCGCCTGCGCCTGGACCTCCGGGTCGCAGTCCTGCAGGAAGGTGTCCGCGAGCGACTGCGGGCGGACCCCGAACGTGCCGTTGTCGGGGTCGACGTCGAGGAAGGGGGCGGGGTGGCCGTCGCCGAACTGCGACAGGCTCTGCCCGACCTCGGGCAGGTAGCTGGAGACCAGCAGCAGGTGGCGCACCGACCCGACTCCCGCGGCGGCTTCGGCGGTGACGATGCCGCCGTAGCTGTGGGCGACCACGACGGTCGGCTCGTCACTCGCCCTCAGCATCTCCCGCACCGCGGCGACGTCCTCCGGGAGACCCGGCCCGCCGAGGCCGCCGGGCACGCCCGTCTCGCCGCAGCTCGGCGGTGCGGTGCCACCACCACGACCCGTCCCGAACACACGCCCCGTGCACGAACACGACTCTCATCGCCACCTCCACGTCGGCCTCGACCTCGACTGATCACGTTCACCACCCGGGGCGGCGGATGCCGCACGGCGCGCCGGTGGCGACCGGGCCTGCTCGCCGCGGCATTTCGGCAGAGGCATCACGTGATCGGTTCAGCGGGTTGTCGCGCTCCTCCGCTTCCCCTCCGGGGTGAAGGCGAAGGTGTCGGGAACCGGGCCCTGCCCGAATCGCACCGCCAGTAGGCGGCTTCCCGCGGACTCGGTCACGTCGCCTCCGTCGTCGAAGGCCTGCTCCCCGGCCGGGTGCCACCGTGGTTCCGGGAGCGGAACAGACCGTGGCCCGGGCCCGCGCCGTGAGGGCTACTGCATGATCTCCAGGTGCGGGTGGTCGAAGGAGACCGGGCAGTAGTAGAGCTGCATGTTGTAGCTCCGGCCGATCTGGATGCCGATGTCGTCGTCCGCGTCCCGGTCCTCGACGGGGTCCCAGCCGCTGCCGTCCAGAGCGCCGGAGCTGATCGTCAGCAGCGGGTTCATGACCGACTCGCAGGCGCTGCACCGCATGACCCACGCGTCGCGGAAGCTCCACGGCCCCCAGCCGCCGACCTTCCAGCCCGGAGCGACCGACAGCTCGAACTGGTAGTAGGCCCGGAACTCGTCGGCCGACCGGTATCCGGGGTCCTTGCCGGTGAACTCCTGCTCGCACCAGTCCGCGATCCGGCTCGCCAGGCCCGGCTCCAGTTCCGGCGACGACGGGTACTCCGTCACCACCTCCGGGTGCAGGACGCACGGCTCGGGCACGTACTGGCCGTGGTTGGACGCGTCTGCGGGCTCCGGCTGTACGGCCGACACCCCGCCGACCTCTGCCGAAGAGCGCCACACCAGTCGGGTGGCCGGCATCCACTCCGGTTCGTGTTCCAGGGGGCACCACAGCACCTGGAGCAGGTCCGCCCCGTCGGGGCAGGGCAGGCCCGGGACGTCGCGCGCGTAGAGCTGGGCCACCGGCACGAGGAGGTTGGGCTCCCCGCTCCACGGATGCCCCTCGTACGTCGCGTTCAGGGCCGCTTCCTCCTGTGCGGTGCGCGTCCCGCCGGCCCAGCCGATGTCGAGGAGTCTGCGGCGCAGCCGAACGTCGGCGGGCGACACGGGCGGCTCGCCCTCCGGATGCGGCTCGGTGCACACGGGCCAGGGCTCGTCGGCCGGCCACAGCAGTGGGCCACCGACGGAGCTGTCTCGGACGGTCGGCGTGCCCAGGCGCGGGTGCAGACGCACCGTCCGGCGGGCCAGGGGCGCCAGTTCGGGGAAGACGGCGGCTATGTCGACCGGGCGCGGTGGAGTGGTGCGGGCCATCGGAACCCCTTCACAGGAGCGGGGGAGGCTGACGAACGGACCCTATCCGTCACCACGGACAAGACTGTCCCGGCATCCTCACGGCACCCTCGCCTCCGGCGGCGACACCGACGGCGCGCTGGACCTGATCGCCGACACCCTGCCCGGGGACCCCTGGGAAGCCACCGTCACCGCCTGCCTGGCCGCGCTGTGCCGCCGGCACGCCGGACACCCCGCCACCGACCCCGCCCCGATGCTCGACCGCTACGAGCAGCACCAGCGCGAACCGCAGTCCGCCGTCTTCGGCACCCGCCTCGGACTCTCCCTCATCGAGTGCGCTCGGGGCTCGGTTCGGCGGCCCCGGGAACGCGCAAGTTGCGATCACCCACACGGGGTAACAGGCTGAAAGCGGAAGCGGGACGGGTGTCGAACCTCGCCGTGCTCGTCGCATCCGGCAGGGGTGAGGGCTGGGCCCACGAGCGGCTCGTCTCGGGTCGGCGCCCGCCGTTCGGCACCGAGCCCGGCTCGGCCACTCGGTTACCCGGCCACTCGACCACTCGGCTACTCGGCCACTTGCGCCGCGACGACGCCCCCGTACCGCGGCCGGTGCCGCGGTGGACGCGGATGAGGTTCTCCCATGCCCACACCCACACCCTTCACCCTGCGCGGCCTTCGTCGAGGTCGTCTGCCGCATTCCTTCCGGGCGGGCGCGCCGGCCGCGGTTCTCCCCGGGGTCGTCACCGAGTACGCCCTGTCCACCCCGGGTAGCTCCTCCTACCCCTGGGACCTGGCGGTCGGGCCGGACGGCAATCTGTGGTTCACCGAGTACGACCGGGGGTTGGTCGGGCGGATCTCCCCGGGTGGGGCCGTCACCGAGTATCCCCTGCCCACTCCGGACGGCGGGCCGACGGGGATCACGGCCGGCCCGGACGGGAACCTGTGGTTCACCGAGTACGACAGCGGCATGATCGGGCGGATCACCCCGGCCGGTGCCGTCACCGAGTACCGCGTCCCCAGCCCGAACAGCTTCCCGTGGGGCATCACGGCCGGCCCGGACGGCAACCTGTGGTTCACCGAGTACGACAACGGTGTGATCGGGCAGATCACCCCGGGCGGGTCCATCACCGAGCACCCGTTGACCGACGCGGGCAGCGGCCCGACGGGGATCACGGCGGGGCCGGACGGCAACCTGTGGTTCGTCGAGTCCACCGGCAACCGGATCGGACGGATCACCCCGAGCGGGAACGTCACCGAATACCCCGTCCCCACCTCGGACAGCTCCCCGTGGGACATCACGGCGGGGCCGGACGGCAACCTGTGGTTCGTCGAGGGCGCCGGCAACCGGATCGGACGGATCACCCTGGGCGGGGACATCGCCGAGCACACGGTGCTCACCGCGGGCAGCCAGCCCTCCGGGATCGCGGCGGGCCCGGACGGGAACCTGTGGTTCACCGAGTACGTCAGCGGCAAGATCGGGCAGATCACCCCGGACGGGTCCGTCACCGAATTCCACCTGCCCCCCGCGGACAGTGGGCCGACCGGGATCGTCGTGGGGCCGGACGGCAACCTGTGGTTCAGCGAATACGACAACGGTGTGATCGGGCAGATCACCCCGGGCGGGTCCATCGCCGAATACCCCTTGCCCGTACAGAACAGCCATCCGCTCGGGATCGCGGCCGGGCCGGACGGCAACCTGTGGTTCACCGAGTCCACGGGCAGCCGGATCGGGCGGATCACTTCGACGGGATCCGCCACCGAGTTCCCGCTGCCCACCCCGGTCAGTCTCCCGTTCGGCATCACCGCCGGGCCGGACGGAAACCTGTGGTTCACCGAGTACTTCGGCGGTGCCGTCGGGCGGATCACCCCGGCCGGGGACATCGCCGAATTCCCCGTACCCCATTCGAATGCCTTCCCGTTCGGCATCACGGCCGGGCCCGACGGAAACCTCTGGTTCACCGAGTACTGGGACGGCACGATCGGGCGGATCACCCCGGCCGGGGCCATCACCGAGTTCACCCTGCCCACCGAGGGCGGTCGCCCGCTGGGGATCGTGGCGGGGCCGGGCGGAAACCTCTGGTTCACCGACTACTGGAACGGGACGATCGGGCAGATCACCCCGACGGGATCCGTCACCGAATTCTCCCTGCCGACCCCCGACAGCGGGCCGACCGGCATCGCGGCCGCCCCGGACGGGAGCCTGTGGTTCACCGAGTCCAGGGCCGACCGGATCGGGCGGATCACATCGAAGGGATCCGTCACCGAACACTCACTGCCCAACGCGGGCAGTTCCCCGTACGCCATCGCGTTCGGCTCCGACGGAAACATGTGGTTCACCGAGTCCACGGGCAACCGGATCGGGCGCATCACGTCGACGGGATCCGTCACCGAATATCCGCTGCCCACCGCGGACGGCCACCCGTACGCCATCGCGTCCGGGCCGGACGGGAACCTGTGGTTCACCGAGTACTTCAGCGGCATGATCGGACAGATCACCTCGGGCGCCGGTCCCGCGCCGAATCCGCTGGAGCAGGAGCTCTTCGACCTGGTCAACCGGGCACGGACGCACCCGGAGTTGTACCCCCTTCTCGAACCGGACCCGCAGGGAGAGGCGAAGATGAGCGCCTGCCCCAGCCCCTTCCAGTTCTCCCAGCAGCTCAGGAACATCGCGTACGACCACAGCAGTTACCTGTCCACCGTTCCCAGCGCCCAGGTCCAGGTGGACCCGAACATGCATCTGGGGCCCGACGGGAAACTGGTGTGGGACAACGGCGAACCCATGGACCTCGCGGGCTACCACACCTACCGCGGGGAGAACGTCTACTTCCAGCAGGGGCAGCCCGAGCCCGCCCCCGATCCCGCTCAGGCCGTGGAGTTCTGGATGCAGCGGGACTCGGCATGGCACTGGGCGCACCGCAACCTCATCCTCAACTGCGCGGCCCTGGAAGCCGGCGTGGGCTACTACCACCAGGCCCGACCGCCGGGCAGCACCGAGATCCAGCACTACTGGACGCTGGACGTGGGGACGCGCTGATCCGACGCGGCGTCGCCGGGTACGCCACCCCGGTGGCACTCGGCGTCCCGCTCGCTGCCGGCTCGCGAGACCGGCCGCCCGACGCCGTGGGGCATCGGGCGGCCGGGTGGAACGGGGAGGCCATGAGGTTCAGATGGTTCAGAGGGTTCAGAGGGTTCAGAAGGTGAGGTTCCAGGCGTCGATCGTGCCGGTGTCGCCGGCGGCGCCGTCCTTCACCCGGAGCTTCCAGGTGCCGTTCGCCGCGCTCGCGGCGGCGTTGACGGTGTAGGTCTTGGCGACGTTGTCGGTGCTGTCGCTGTCGGCGAAGTCCTCCAGGAGGTAGACCGTGCCGTTCGGGGCGACGAGGGAGAGGACGAGGTCACCGCGGTAGGTGTGCTTGATGTCCACGCCGACCTTGAGCGTCGCGGGCGCGTTGCCGGTGACGCCGGTGACGGTGATCGGGCTCTCCACCGTGGTGTTGTCGGGGATCGCCACGTCGGCGGTGTTCTCGAAGTACGTGCCGGTGGGCGGGGTGGCGCCGCCGACGGCCTTCAGCGCGTCGACCTGGCCCTCGCCGAAGAAGCCGTTGTTGGCGGTGGTGCCGGTGCAGCGGCTGTCGGAGACGGGGCAGGCCAGGTCGTTGGCCTGGCTCGCGAGGCGGGCCCGGATGTCGGCCGGGGTGAGCGTCGGGTCGGCGCTGGCGAGCAGCGCGGCGACGCCGGTGACGTGCGGGGAGGCCATCGAGGTGCCGCTCTTGGTGCCGTACTTGCCGCCGGGCAGGGTCGAGTAGACGCCGGTGGCGCCGTCGCCGCCGGGCGCAGCGACGTCGATGACGCCCCGGCCGAAGTTGGAGTAGGAGGCCTTGCCGCTGCCGCTGCCCGTGGCAGCGACGGTCACCACGCCGGGGAGTTCGGTGGGGATGTCGAGGCAGGCGTTGCTGATGGTCCGGGTGGTCGGGGTGGAGTCGTTCGGGCTCGCGGTGTCGGTGGTCTTGTTGGCCAGGTCGTAGTTGGAGTTGCCGGCCGCCGCGACCTGCAGCGAGCCCTTGCCCTCGGCGTACTCCTGGGCGCGCTTGACGCCCTCGATGAGGGCCGCCTGGTCGAGGTCGTTCGGGCAGTTGAACTGCCACGGGTCGGTGTAGTAGCTGTTGTTGGTGACCTTGAAGCCGTGGTCACCGGCCCAGACGAAGCCGCAGACGGTGTTCTCGGCGAAGAAGAGGGTGCTGGTCGGCTCGGCGATCCGGACCGAGGCGATCTTCACGCCCGGCGCGACGCCGATGACGCCCTTGCCGTTCTTCGCGGCCGCGATGGTACCGGCGACATGGGTGCCGTGGGTGTCCACGTCGCGCCAGGCGCCGCTGCGGGTGTCGGGCTTGCCGTAGGCGCAGGAGACCGAGTCGGCGGCGTCGAAGTTCGGCGCGAGGTCCTGGTGCTGGTCGTCCACGCCGGTGTCGAGCACGCCGACCTTGACGGACGGCGAGCCGGTGGTGACGTTCCAGGCCTGGTCGGCCTTGATCTGGGTCATGTCCCAGCGGTTGGACTCGGTGAGCGTGGTGACCGCCTGGGCGGGGTTTGCGGGCAGCGCCGGGCTGTAGGCGTCGGCCGGCACGTCGGAGGTGCGGGTCGCGCCGACCTGCTGGATTCCGGTGACCGTCCGCAGCGAGGCGGCGAAGCCGGTGCTGGTGGAGTGGGCGACGATGACGCCGATCTGGTCGTAACTCGCGAAGACCGTACCGCCCTTGGCCGCGACGGCGGCCTTGGCGGCGGCGACGTCGGCCGGGGCGCTGATCACCAGGTAGGCGCGGGTGCCGGCGGCCCAGCCGGCCGCGGAGCCCGCGACGGCGGGGGCCTGGGCCGCGGGGGCGGAGACGGCGCCGGGGACGGTGGGGGTGGTGGTCGCGGTGGCGGCGGTCGCGAACGCGGTGGGGGTGGCGAGCGCCATGGCCGAGAGCACGGCGAGGGCTGCGGCCGGGCGGCCGAGCCGCCGGGATATCAGGGGTGACACGTGTCCTCCGATTCGGCCCGTGCGTGAGGGGGATCGCACGGGAATTGAAGGAAACATGCCAGATTGAACAGGAGTTGGGGAAGACTTTACGCCTGACGACTTTTCACGGAAGCGTTACGTTTTGATGTCATGGAGCCCCCGGCGCCCCGGGCGGGGCGCTTGCGGCAGCCGGCGGGGATGCTGCGAGCCGGCCACCGGTTTCCGGACGGCGGTCGGCGAATGCCAGCGCAGAGCAACCGGCGTCCGTCGCCGCCCAGCCTTGAGCGATCAACCTGCCCCTCGCGCACCGGACCGCCGAGTCGCTGCTCACGGGCGCCCCCCAGCGCTGGGCGCACTCCTGTCGGGCCCTGGAACAGGCCCGGCTCCTCGCCCCGATCCTCGGTGCCGATGAGGAGCCGGTGCGCGTCGCCGCGTTCCTCCACGACGTCGGGTACGCGCCCTGCGCGGTCGACACCGGCCAGCACATGATCGACGGCACCCGGCGGGAGATCTTCTCCGATACGGGGACGGCCTGCCGCCCTGTGGAAAAGTCCCGGGCCGGAGATGCCCGGTTCACCGACGCCGGGCCACCGCCCCTGGGCGTCGACTTCCGAGCACAGGGGCCGACGGCCCGTCCCCATTCCCTCGTACCCGGCCGGGCGGTGGCAGAGACCTCGGGGCCGCGGCGCTGCCATACCACGGCGGACGCGACGCCCGGCAGTCCGTCCCGGCCGCCCCGGGAACGGGGTGAGGGCCCGTGTCGCGCGGTTGCGCGGCGCGGGCCCTCGTGGGTCACTCCGGTGGTCCCTGTCCGGCTCCCGGGGTGTGGGGGAAGCCGATGGGTCGGCTTAGTACCAGTGGTGGGACTGCCAGAAGTTCCAGGCGGCGTTGGGGCTGCCGTAGCGGGTGTTCATGTAGTCCAGTGCCCA
>NZ_JBICYZ010000102.1:1362-26364 GCF_043201465.1 Kitasatospora sp. NPDC048298 | reverse complement strand
CGCAGCACAACCCACCCCGCAAACCGCCAACCCACCAAAACCGGAAGGAACTTACTGTCCCACACTCACCCCAACCGACTTCGCCAGCAGAGTCGGCAGGCCGACTTCCTGCGCAAAAGGGGGCTGCGAGGGCGGTGGGAGTGGTGGGGGGAATGAGGCGGCCCTCGTCGGACTCGCGGAGTTCGACCGCGCCGCTGGGGGGATGGCGTCAACGAGCGGGATCAGGGCCTGACTGTCGTGGACGTGGTTCCGGTTGCGGGTCCGATAGCGGCAATCGATAGTGGACACGGTGGCCATATGGCGCGCGCCGGAGTGTGGGCCAAGCCGCCGGTGGGCCTTGTGCCATTGGTCGTCCTGGTCTGGCGACAACGGCAGGGCCCCTGGCAGGGAGCCACTTCGCCCCTCCCTTGCGCCGGCAACCCTTCGCGGTCCGCACCGGCAGCGCGGGGCTGTACATGAGACCGTCTCCACCCTCCCGGAATCTCGAGAGGAGCACTCTTGTGATCAAGAATACTCTGGCACGTCTTCTGACGGCGTCGGCTCTTGTGGCCGGTGGCTCGATGCTGCTCCCCGACCCCGCGGTTGCACAGGCAGGCTTCCACGTCGTCAACATGGCAACGGGCAAGTGCGCGACCCCCGCTGGAGGAGTCTCCACTGACAACAACGTCACCCTCGTTCAGTACAACTGCGACAACGACGCCTCGCGGCACTGGTATCTCGGCAACTGGAGCAACAACACCTTCCAGCTCGTCAACGCGAAGACGGGCAAGTGCGCGACTGTGGCTGGAGGAGTCTCCACTGCCAACAACGTCACCCTCGTTCAGTACAACTGCGACAACGACTCCTCGCGGCGCTGGCGCCTCAGCAACGGGGACGGCAGCTCCTACCAGTTCGTCAACGTGAAGACGGGCAAGTGCGCGACCGTGGCCGGAGGGGTCTCCGCCGACAACAACGTCACCCTCGTTCAGTACAACTGCGACAACGACCGTTCGCGCCGCTGGCAGCTGGCGTAAGAAGCTGTACGACAGGGCCTCTGGTGGAGCTACCAGTAGGCCCTGTTGCGCTGTCTGCGCCCTTGTACCCGGTGCTTATGCCTCCCGGGGGAGTCGGCCCCTCGCGCAAGCGTGCGCGAGGGGCCGGGAGGGTTCAGGCGTGGTGGTTGAACTCGCCGGTCTTGATGCCGTGGAGGAGGGCGGCGAGGGCGGTGGGGGTGGTGCGGAGGGTGAGGTGGCCTTCGTCGGACTCGCGGAGTTCGACTGCGCCGCTGACCGTGCGGACCTCCAGGCACTCGTTGTTTGCGGCGCTGTAGCTGGACTTCTGCCACTCGGTCTCGGTCATCTGTGCCTCCGGGGGAGTCGGCCCCTCGCGCTGAGTCAGGCGCGAGGGGCGGTGGAGACGAGGCGGTAAAGCGAGGTGGTTGTGCAGGAAGTCGGGCAGGCCGACTTCCTGCGCAAAGGGGGAGGTTGCAAGGGTTCAGGGGTGGTGGTTGAACTCGCCGGTCTTGATGCCGTGGAGGAGGGCGGCGAGGGCGGTGGGGGTGGTGCGGAGGATGAGGTGGCCCTCGTCGGACTCGCGGAGTTCGACCGCCCCGTTGATGGCGCGAACCTCCACACACTCGCTCGAAGCCCCGCTGTAGCTGGACTTCTGCCACTTGGTGTCGGTCATTTGTGCCTCCGGGGGATTCGGCCCCTCGCGCAAGCATGCGCGAGGGGCCGGTCAAGGTTCAGGCGTGGTGGTTGAACTCGCCGGTCTTGATGCCGTGGAGGAGGGCGGCGAGGGCGGTGGGGGTGGTGCGGAGGATGAGGTGGCCCTCGTCGGATTCGCGGAGTTCGACCGCCTCGGCGGCCGAACGGACCTCCACGCAGTTCTCGACGTTGCCGCTGAAGGAGGACTTCTGCCAATCGGTGTCGGTCATGTCGGGCCTTTCATAGGTTCTGTGCGATCTTGTGGATCAAGTCACGAGAGTCGGTCTCGCTCAGTGCGGAGGATTCGGTGCGATCGAAGATGTAGCGGTAGCTGTTCAGCTCGTTGGCGGCGTCGAGATATTCGGGTCCGTGGGAGGACTCCCGTTCGACTGTGTCGAGTTCAGGGACGGCGCCGAAGGAGTAGGTGAGGTTCTCGGCAGCCCCGGGGAAGGTCTCGATGTCGAAGGGCACGACTCGGACGGTCAGCCAGGGCAACTCGGAGTCTTCGAGCAGTGAGGACAGCTGGTCCTTGAGGATCGGAGTGCCACCGAACCGTGTCCAGAGAACTGACTCGTAGATGAAGAGCGTCGTCGGCTTCGGATTGCGGCGCAGGTCTGCCTTGCGTTGCATTCTGAACGCCGTGCGTGCTTCCAGCTCGTGTCGGGGGAGGGGAGGAAAGACGCGCCCGAAGACGGCCGAGGCGTAGCTGAGGGTCTGGCAAGGCCCTGGCATGTGTGTGAGAAGCCACAACTTGAGCTCGTGGGAAGTCTTCTCCAACTCGGCGTTCTCAAGGAAGCCGTCCGGGACCGTGCCTCGGTACTCCTCCCACCAGCCTTTGGAGCGGTCCAGGACTATGGCTTCCAACGCGTCGATCAAGGGTTCGTTCATGGATTTGCAGGCAGCTGCGAAGGAACGGAGTCGCTCGGGGCTCACGCCGACCTTGGCCGCCTCGATCTGGCTGACTTGAGTCCGGTCGATGCCGAGCGCTCTGCTCAGGTTGGTGGTCGACAGGCCGGCGGCCTCACGCATCTTCCTGAGCTCGGTACCGATGCGCAGCTGACGCAGCGTGGGGTTTGCTCGTGGCGGCATTCGAACCTTCCTGGCCAGTGTGGACCAAGTCTGCCGCGCTGTTGTGCGCAGGGTCCACTTGGGGGTGAACCTATCCGGAATTGGGATCACATGTGATTCCGATGGAGTATGGTCGATCTCACATCGATCCGACAGATCGTCAGTAACGCCTGCTAGCAAGCACCGCAGAGCAGCCACGCCCAATTCCGCCGGCCTGGCTCACGGCGACACATGTTCCGCCGGTTCCCCCTCACTCACGCCTCGGGAGAACTCCCATGCGTCACATCAACACGCCCACCATCGCCATCGCCCGCCACACCCTCCACAACACCATGACCCGTGTCGGCTGGGCCCCCTCCCTCATCTCCGACGCGCAGCTCGCCCTCTGTGAGCTCCTCGTCAACGCCTGGCGCCACACCGAAACCCCCGCGCCGCTGGTCGAGATCATCTCCGTCGGCGACTCCCTCCGCGTCTCCGTCACGGACGAGAGCCCGGTCCTGCCCTCTGCCCCGCCGCTGTCCCTGCTCGCCGAGTCGGGGCGCGGCCTCCAGCTCGTCGAGGCCCTCACCCACCGCTGGGGCGTCGACCCCCATGAGCGTGCCAAATCCGTGTGGTTCGAGCTGCTGAAGGACGCCGCCTGATGGTCTACCGTCCCGGCCGTCACCCGATGCTGCCGACCGACCCCCGGATCCGGTACTACACCGAGGACCATATCCGCGCCCTGCTGGACGAAGTCCGGGAGCGGGGGCGCGAGTTCGGCCTCATCTTCCCCTCGATCGACACCGACAGGACCATGGACGGCCGCGTCCTGGTCCGCTTCAACACCGCGCCGGCCTCGACTCTGTTGAACCTCCTCACCCTGCTCCTCGACGCCGAACGCAGGACCTCGTGCGATACCTGATCGGGACGGCCTTCGCCGTCCTCCTCGCCCTCGCCTTCGCGACCGTCGCCCTGGGCGTCGTCACCGCCCTCCGCGCGGCCCCGACGCCCGACGAGGACGCCTGACCGCCTCCGCCCGCCGCCCCCGCCGCCCGCGCGCCGGGGGCTGCGGCACTGCTCCACCCGCGCCCTTGACGGCCCTTCACCGGTGGGGCAATGGTCGTGGAACTGCGTGGAATCCACTCGGTACAGGAGGTCGCCATGACGCTGAAGTCCTTGGCGATCTACCCGAACACCCCCGATGACGGCTCGCCGACCATCTGGCTGGACGAGGCGACCGGCGACCTGGTGATTCAGTCCTGGAAAGCCGACGAGGCCACCATCAGGGAGGCCCAGGAGGTCGGTTCCATCCCGGGCACTCTACGGGCATCCCGGATCACGAGGGCGTGTTCCGGCTGCCCGCCGACATGATCCAGTACATCCTTGCCCTGCGTGAGGACGCGAAGGAGTCACGTGACAACGCCCACCCGTGACGGGCTGGCCAAGGCAACGCGCACGGCCGTTCACCTGGAACTTCGTGACGCCTACGGCGAGAGCGAACCCGAGTTCCAGCGTTGGAGACTCGGCCACCGCTACGTTCCTGAAGACCGGCCCGAGTGGTTCCAGGGCTGGGGTGAAGCGGTCCGTGAAGCGGTGTCCCGCGGCGTGGCCGTTCGGCGGCTGCGGATCGTCTCGGCGCCGGTCACCGACTACATCAAGTACGAGCAGCACGTGACCTACCTCAACATCGCGGCAGGCGAACAGGTCCGCTGGCTGCGGCGGGCCGACATCCGGGACACCCCGCTCCCCGCCAACGACTTCTGGCTGTTCGACGACGCACAGGCCGTCGTCAACCACTTCACCGGCGACGGTGAGCTCAACTGCCGCGAGGTCGTCTCCGAAGCCACGGAACCGGGCCTGCTGCGGTTCTTCGGCGCGGCCTTCGACTCGCTCTGGGAACTCGCCGTCCCGCACCAGGAGTACGCGCCCGAGTAGTCGAGTTGGTGCCGGGCCTGCGCCGCCGACGACCAGGCGGACGACCCGGCTGCGAGCGGTTGATCCCGGTGGTCCCGACCCGGTCGGGACCACCGCGACACGGAAGGGTGGTCTTCGCCCGAACCCCTGCGCCCGGACCCGCCGGGGGCACCAGGATGGCCCGAGTGACAACCCCACCCGCCCACCCCGCCGCGTCGGACCTCTGGCACCACTACGGCCGCGCCCGCGCCGACGCGGACCGGACCGTCCCCGACGCCTTCCCCTGGGTCTGGGCCCAGGACGGCGGGCCCGGAAGCGAGGTGCTGGGGGACGTCACCGGCCTCGTACTGGCCGACCTCGGTGCGGGCGCCGCCCGGCACGCCGCCCACCTTGTCGTCCACCGCGCCCCGGCCCGGGTCGACGCCATCGACGCCTCTCCGGCTCAGCACGCGATGGCCCGTGACCTCTACGGCCATCTCGCGCCGCGCCTGCGCACCCTGCACGCCAACGCCATCGAACACCTGGAGGCGCACCCGGACGAGTACGACGTCCTCTACTCGGTGTTCGGCGGTCTCGACTTCGCCGACCCCCGCCGACTGCTGCCCGCGGCCGCCCGCGCCCTGCGTCCCGGCGGGCTGCTCGCCGCCTCCACCCTGGGCCACTACGTCGGTGGAGCGCCCGCCGAGCCGGACGTCCGGCACGCCGACATCCCGGCCCGCACCCCGGACGGTACTCCGGCGACGATGCGCCGCTGGGTACTCCAGGAGCACGTCTGGACGAAGCTGCTGGACGAGGCCGGGTTCACCGCGATCGGCATCGACCGCCTCCCGCCCGCCACTTCGGGCGTACGCTCGGCCGACACGCTGCTTCTCCGGGCCCACCGGCAGCCGTGAGGAAGGCCTTCACGGCGCCGGCAACAGCAAGGCCCGCGAAGCCGTCGCGGCTACGTGGCGGGCGGTGCCCGGCCGGCGAGTCCCTCGGGTGCGCGGGCCTGATGCCCCGAACGCCCTCAACGGTCGTTCCGCCGGCCGCCGGTGGTCTTCGGCGGGGCAGCAGCCGTGGTGGGAAGGCGCACGGTGAACACCGAACCGGTGCCGGGCGTGCTGGCCGCGCGGACGTCGCCGCCGTGGATCTCGGCGAGCTTCCGGACGATGGCGAGGCCGAGACCGCTGCCGCCGCTCTGGCGGTTGCGGGACTTCTCGGCCCGCCAGAAGCGTTCGAACACCAGCGGCAGGTCCGCCGCGGCGATGCCGTTGCCGGTGTCGGCGACCTCGATGAGCAGGGCGTCGGCGTCCAGGCGGGCCCGCAGGGTGACCGTGCCGCCCGGCGGGGTGTGCCGGACGGCGTTGGCGACCAGGTTGCCCACCATCTGGCGCAGACGCACCGGGTCGGCGAACACCTCGTACCCGGCCGTGGCCGCGACCGGTTCGACGGTCAGGCTCACGCCCGACGCCCGTGCCCCGGCGCGGTGGGCGGTGGCGACCTGGGCGAGCAGGTCCTCGGCGTCCACGGTGCGGCGGTGCAGGGCGAGTTCGCCGGCGTCGGCGGCGGCGAGGTCCCGCAGGTCGTCGATCAGGTGCTGGAGCAGTAGGGCCTCCTCCAGCAGCGAACTCGTCAGGGCGTCGTCGGCGGTGACGACGCCGTCCTCGACGGCCTCCAGCCAGCCGCGGATGTTGCTGAGCGGGGTGCGCAGCTCATGCGCGATGTCGCCCACCATCGCCCGGCGCAGCTCCTCGAGTTGTTCGCGGCGCTGCGCCATGGCGTTGAAGGCGGCGGCGAGTCCGGCGATCTCGTCGCGGCCGGTCGTGGCCACCCGGGCGGAGAGGTCCCCGTCGGTCATCCGCCGGGCGGCGCGGGTGAGTGCGTTCAGCGGCCGGGAGAGCCGCAGTCCGACCGTTGTGGTGATCGCCACGGTGACGGCCAGGACCAGCGCGGCGACCTCGGCGACCCGCCCGCGGTGAGGGGCGGACAGGACGGGGCCCGGATCCTCCGCCCCGGCGGGTGCGCCGACGAACAGCAGCACGGGCGGTGCCACGTACCGGACGAGTTGCTGCCGGCGGGAGTTGGCGAGGCAGGCGGAGATCGCCTGTTCCTGAGCCGGGTCACGGGGCGGGGACCACTGCAGTGCCAGGGACAGCGTGACGGGCCGGATCTGCTGGCGCTCCAGGCAGGCGTTGACGAGTGCGGTGAGGTCGGCGAGGGCGGCGCTCTCGGTGCGGGTCGGGGCGTCCAGTACCAGGGGGGAAGCGCAGCGTGTGGCGGGGGCCGGGCCGCCGGGGACGCTCACCACGGGGTGTCCGGCGGGGTCGTCGGTGACGGTCGCCTCGACGCCCAGTTCCGACCGCAGGCAGCCGGCCCGGTTGCGAGCGGCCTCCTCCATGGCCGTGCGCTCGGCGGTCGTCAGCCGGAACGGGCCCACGGCGCGGGCGTCGATCCGGTCGGCGGGGGCGTCGGGCAGCATGGCGAGGTCGACGGAGAGCGGGTCGACGGTGGTGGTGGGGGTGTGGGGCAGGACCGTGTGGTCGGCGCCTGCGCCTGCGCCTGCGCCTGCGCCCGCGCCCGGGGCCGACGCCGCGGAGTCGATGACCGGATCGAAGCGCGGTGTGGCCAGCAGGATGCGTTGCCCTGTGTCGGCGGCGAGCCGCCGCACGGTCGACTCCGCGCCGGTCCAGTCGGGGTGGGTTGCGGCGTAGCCGAGCAGTTCGTGGTAGATCCGGACCTGGTCCGCGAGGGCCTGACGCCGCTCCTGCCTGATCACGCCCGTCGTGGTGCGGGCGGTCAGCCAGGCCGTCGCGGCGATGGAGCAGAGGGAGACCAAGGCGGAGAGGGCGAGCAGCCGGAGCAGCAGGCTGCGGTGCGGCGGGGTGTCACGACGCACCGCGCGGCCCCTCCGCGAGCTTGTAGCCGATGCCGTAGACCGTCAACAGGCGTGTGGGGCGCCGCGGTTGTGGCTCGATCTTGCGACGCAGGTTCATCACGTGGGTGTCGACGGTCCGGGTGGTGATGTACCGGTCGATGCCGTGCAGGTGCTCCAGCAGCTGGGCCCGGGTGAAGACGCGGCCGGGCTGGGCGGCCAGTACCTCCAGCAGCCGGAACTCGCCGGGTGTGCAGCTGACGGGACGTCCGTCCGCGGTGACCTCGTGGCGCAGGGGGTCGACGGTGAGGGCCCCGGTGGTCAGCACCGCCGGCCGGGGCGGCGGGGCGGCGTCCTGGGGCAGCGGGTGAGAGCCGCGGCGCAGCAGGGCGCGGACCCGGGCGACGAGTTCGCGGGGACTGTAGGGCTTGGTGAGGTAGTCGTCGGCGCCGAGGTCGAGCCCGAGCAGCAGGTCCTCCTCGGTGGTGCGGGCGGTCAGCATCAGTACCGGGACGGCGGATTCGGCGCGCAGGGCGCGGCAGACGTCGAGTCCGTCCATGACGGGCATCATCACGTCGAGGACCAGGAGCTGGGTGGGGCCGTTGCGGGCCTGCTCCAGCGCGGCGCGGCCGTCGTGGACGACGACCACGCGATGCCCTTCCCGCTCCAGGTACAGGCGGACCAGGTCGGCCTGCTTGGGATCGTCCTCGGCGACCACGACATGTGCGCACATGAGGATGATCGTAAGTCGCCCTCCGCAAGGCACTCCCACCGGTTCACGACAGCCTCTCGACAAGTTCCTGACACCGACGGACCAGGGTGGGTGGAACCCGCCGGGGGAGTGCCCCGGCCCCGCCTCCGAAAGGCTCCCGTGTGATGCCCTCCCCCCGTCCGGTGTCCCTCACCGCCCGCGCCCTCGGGGCGGCCCTGCTGCTGTCCACCGTCCCCGCCGTCGCGGCGACGGCCGCCACTCACGGGCCGGCTCCCGCCGTGCCCGCCGTCACGGCGGCGGAGGTGATGCCGCACCTCCAGGCCCTGCAACGGATCGCGGACCGCAACGGCGGCAACCGAGCGCACGGCACCCGGGGGTACGCGGAGTCGGTGGCGTACGTGAAGCAGGCCCTGGACCGGGCCGGCTTCCGGACGCAGCTGCGCCACTTCTCCCACGACGGCAAGGACGGCTACAACCTGATCGCCGACTGGCCGGGCGGCGACCCGAATCACGTACTGCTCTCCGGCGCCCACCTGGACAGCGTCCCGATGGGCCCGGGGATCAACGACAACGGCTCCGGCTCGGCGGCCGTCCTGACCACCGCCCTGCAGGTGGCCAAGGCCAAGCTGAAGCCCGAGCGGCACCTGCGTTTCGCCTGGTGGGGAGCGGAGGAGCTGGGGATGGCCGGCTCGGCGGACTACGTCAAGAACCTGTCCGCCGCCGACCGCAAGGCCATCGACCTGTACCTCAACCTCGACCAGGCGGGCAGCAGGAACGTCCAGCAGTACCTCGTGGTGAAGGACGCGAGGAACGATGGGACCGCGGCCTTCCAGGCCTTCGAGAACTGGTTCGGCGCCCGGGGCCTCGCCACGTTCGACATCCCGCTGGACAGCTCCGACACCCAGTCGTTCGGGGACGCCGGCATCCCGTCGTCCGGGTTCAGCAGCGGCGTCTCGGACTGCCTCCACAGCGCGTGCGACAACCTCGCCAACGTCGACCCCGCGACGCAGGAGACCAGTACCAACGCCCTGATCGGCGTGGTGTGGCAGTTCGCCGCCATGACGCCTGCCGCCCCCGCCCCCGCCCAGTCCTGACCACCCGTCCCCAGGAGCCGCAGATGCGCGCACCACTGAGCCACCACCGCCGCAAGGCCGCCGCCCTGGTGGCGGCCACCACCGCCCTCGGCGTCGCCCTGGCCGCCGTCCCCGCGGGAGCGGCCGGGGCGGGCGACCCCTACTTCCCCGACGACGGCAACGCCGGCTACGACGTGGCGAACTACGACGTCCGGATCGCCTACGACCCGGCCCGGCCCGACCTGTTGAAGGGCGACACGACCGTCACCGCCCGGGCCCTGCGGTCGCTGGACCGCCTCTCCCTGGACCTCAAGGGCTTCCAGGTCGCCTCCGTCACCGTGAACGGCATCCCGGCGAAGTCGTTCTCCCGCTCCGGCGCACACAAGCTGGACATCGAACCCGCCCGCCGCGTGGCCGGCGGCGCCACCTTCGCGGTGCGGGTGGTGTACGCGGGAGAGCCCGACCCCGAGGGCTGGCACCTGCTGGTATCCGGCGGCGTCAACGCGATGGGCGAGCCGCACTCCGCGACCTCCTGGTTCCCGTCCAACGACCACCCGTCCGACAAGGCCACCTTCTCGCTCACCGCGACCGTCCCCGACGGTTGGACGGCCATCGGCAACGGCCGGCCCGGTCCGACCACCAGCGCGGGCGGTTCGACGACCTTCCGCTGGCGCGAGGACAAGCCGATGGCGACCTACCTCAGCACGGTCGCCATCGACAGGTTCACCGTCCACCGCTCGGAGCTGCCGGACGGGACACCGGTCATCACGGCCTACGGCCCGGACGTGCCGATCGACGAGATGGCCAAGGCGACCGAGGCCCAGCAGCCGGAGATCCTCGCCTTCCTGGCCTCGACGTTCGGCCCGTACCCGTTCTCCTCCGCGGGCGCCATCGTCCGTGGCGAGCCCAAGGTGTCGGGCACGGGCGCGCCGGACCTGGAGACCCAGAGCCGACCCACCTACACCAGCTACTTCTGGGACGCCGCGGCGGTCCACGAGATCGCCCACCAGTGGTTCGGCGACAGCGTCTCGTTCACCGACTGGCGCGACGGCTGCATCGCCGAATGCGTCGCCCAGTACGCCAACCAACTGTGGGAGGAGCACAGGGGCATGAACCTCGACACCACCTTCTACGCCCACAACATCGAAGAGAACAGGAACAACCCGGCGTACTGGTCCACCAGGCTGTACGACCCCGGCCAGGGCAACGAGCTCAGCGCGGCCCTCTACTTCAAGGGCTCCCTGATGATGCACGCCCTGCGGCGCACCGTCGGAGACGACGCGTTCTTCGGCACCCTCAAGCGCTGGACCGCCGACCACGCCTACGGCAACGCCTCCTTCCCGCAGTTCGAGGCCTTGGCCGCGAAGGTGTCCGGCAAGGACCTCAAGGGTTTCTTCGACGCCTGGGCCCACGGCACGACGATCCCGCCGAAGGAGTACCTCTACCCCGGCACCCTGGCCCCGCTGGCCGGCGGATAGGCCATGTCCGACAATCGACCACGCGCTCGGCGGGAACCGTTCGGACAGGCTCGGCGGCGCGCCTCGGCGAGCTGACGCGCGACGTCGTCGGGGTACCGAACACCCCATGGCGCAGGAGGTCGGCCGGGCCGACCTCCTGCGCGGGGTCACGCGCTGCCGCCCCTGCCGTGCAGGAGGTCCGCGATGCGCGCGTCGACCTGCTCGGGGGCGTAGCCCCGCCACCTGATCCGGAAGGCCGGTACGGGCGGCGGTGCACCGGCTTCGGACAGAACCCTGAGGTAGTCGTCGACTTCGGGGCGGTCGTAGCCGCGCCGCACCAGGTCGAAGCCGCGGAACTCCGGTGATGCCGACATGTCGTGGGTCCTCCGGCTCGTTGCGCGGACGGCGTCAGGCCTGTCGATCCTGTCATACGGATCTCGGCAGGATCACCCGGCTCCGGCCGTCAGCCGGTGGCGAGGTGGGCGGTGTAGAAGTCGGCGAGCTTGTCGACGGCCGGGGCGACGTACTCCTCCTTGTCGTAGAGGTCGACGTGGCCGGCGCCCGCGATCCGGTGGAGCTCCTTGGGGCCGGTGGCGCGCTGGTGGGCTTCGACGGCCATCCAGGCGGTGACGGCGTGTTCGCCGATGATCTGGAGGACGGGGCGGGGGCCGATCAGCGGGACGGCGAGGAAGGCGTCGTGAAGCGCCATCCGGTCGACGCTCTCCCAGGCGAGGGTCTTCGCGGAGCGCTCGTGTTCGCCGCGCGGGGTGCAGTAGTACGCGAAGCCCTCGGCGCCGTGCCGTCCGCCCAGCGCGTGGGCCTGCTCGGCGGTCTCCGGGAACACGGGCAGCGCCCCGGGGTCCTCGCCGCGGGCCGCCGCGGCCGCGTCCAGCAGGGCCTCGAAGACGGCCGGGTCCTGGGTACCGTCGGCGCCGAGGCGGAACTGGCGGGCGGGTTCGGCGGTGGACACGGCGGCCACGGCCCTGACCCGGCGGTCCGTGCCGGTCGCGGCCAGCGCGTAACTGCCCGAGGCGCAGATGCCCAGCAGGCCGATCCGCCCGGCGTCGACCTCGTCGAGGGCCGAGAGGTAGGACACCGCGGCCTTGAAGTCCTCCACCCGCTGGGCGGGGTCCTCCAGGCCCCGTGGCAGGCCGCCCGACTCGCCCTGGTGGGCGGCGTCGAAGGCGAGGGTGACGAAGCCGCGCTCGGCCAGCAGCCGCGCGTAGGTGCCGGAGGTCTGCTCCTTCACGCCGGTGCCCGGGTGGCCGACCACGAGGGCCGGCCGCGGGCCGGGCGCCGGCGCCTGCGGGGTGTAGAGGTGGCCGACGAGCGTGATGCCGGCGCTGTCGAAACGGACGGTAGGGACGTCACGGACCTCACGGACCTCACGGACGTCACGGAGGGTACGGACGGTACGGACGGTACGGACGGCGGTGCGGGCCATGGGGCGCTCTCCACTGGGACGGTGACGGGACGTGACGCACCGGCGCCGGGGCCCGGGGCCCCGCCCTGCCGGGCACGCCTCCACGTTCGGCCACCCGCCGTCCGCGCGGGAGCGTCAGACCTGTGCCCGGGAAAGAACCTGCCCCCTCGGAACACGTGCCCCGCCCGCCCCCGCACACCGACACTGGACGCATGACCGCAGACTCCGACTCCCGGGCGCTGGGCGCCTTCCTCAAGGCCCGCCGGGCCCAGCTGTCCCCACGGGAGTGCGGCCTCCCCGAGACGGACACGGCCCGCAGGGTCGCCGGGCTGCGCCGCGAGGAGGTCGCCCGGCTCGCCGCCATCAGCGTGGACTACTACACCCGGCTGGAACAGGGCCGGGTCCGGGCGTCCGCACCCGTGCTCACCACCCTGGCCCGCGCCCTGCGCCTCGACGACGACCAGCAGACGTACCTCTACGAACTCGCCGGCCGGACCGACGCCCGCCCCCGCCCCCGCCGCCCCGCCCAACGCCTGCGCCCCGCCATGGGACGGCTGCTCGACCAGCTCACCGACACCCCCGCGCTCGTCCTCGGCAGACGCCTGGACGTCCTGGCCTGGAACCCCGCCGCCACCGCCCTCTACACCGACTTCGCAGCCCTCGCGCCCCACCACCGCAACTACCTGAGGCTGCTGTTCACCGAACCGGTCGTCCGGCAACTGCACCGGAACTGGTCCCACGACGCCCGGGAAGCCGTCGCCGCGCTGCGCATGGAGGCCGCGGCCGACTCCGGCGACCCCGACCTCGCCCGACTCGTCGGCGAACTGTCCCTCCAGGACGCCGACTTCCGCACCTGGTGGGCCGAACACCGCGTCAACAGCGCCGGTTACGGCACCAAGCACTACCGCCACCACCTGGTGGGGGACCTCACCCTCGACTGCGACACCTGGACCAGCCCCGACGGCTCCGGACAGCGCCTCATGGTCCTGACCGCCGAACCGGGCAGCCCCTCCCACGACGCCCTGCGCATCCTCACCTCGTGGACCACCCGGCAACCGGACACCGACCGGCAGCCCAGCACCGACCAGGCGCAGGACCCCACGCGATGAGAACCGCGCCGCCGGCGCTGATCGTGGCAGGTCTGTTGCACACGAAGTGGCGCAGCTCACTGCCGTCCGGCGCGCGGCGTGATCGACTCGCTCGATGCGCCAGTCCTCCACGCCCCGCCGCCCGCTGACGGTTCGTCACATCTCATTCGCCGCCGCAGCGCTGCTGCTCGCGGGCTGTGGCACCGCGACGACCGCGGGCTCCGGCGGCGAACCGGAGGCCTCCGGCAGCCCCGCGCCGTGCGGCACCCCGGCGCCGACCGCGCCCGGCGGCGTGCCGCAGCCGACGAAGCTCGCCCAGGGCGGGGCGCGGATCACCGCCGCCGGGCCCACCTGCTTCGAGTACGAGGTGACCAACCCGAACAGCGAACCGTACGACTTCACCGTGGTGTTCAACGGCCCCGATCCGGGCCAGGGGGCGGCGGTGTTCGGCGGCCCCGGGGGAAGGGTGGGGAACCTGACCCGGACCGTCACCGGGCTCGCCCCAGGCGCCACCGAGAAGGGGCGGATCGACCTGACCACGCCCGGCCGGACCCCGCGGACAGGCCAGCCGCCCACCCTGACACCGCCCGAGGCCCGCGTGCCGAAGCCCGAACTCCTCAAGGTCCGCAGCGTGCCCACCGCCGAGGCGCCCAATGCCGGCGGCCCCTGCCCGGCCTCCGGCCTGCGGCTGTACGCCGACGAGGGCGACGCCGCGATGGGCCTGCGCGTGGTCGGGCTGCACCTGCGCAACTGCGGCACCGCCACCGTCACCCTCGACGGCTACCCGCAGGTCCAGCCGCTCGACCTCGACCACAAGCCCCTCGACGGGGTGCGCGTCCTGCGCGGCGGCGCCGAGATCGCCACCGGCACCGGCGCCGACGACCCGCCCCGGCGGATCGACCTGCGCCCGGGGGAGGGCGCCCGCACCACCCTGGTGTGGCGCAACACCACCGAGGCCGGCGCCGGCGAACCGCTCAACGCCCCCTACGTCCGGGTGCGCGCCACCCCCGACGCGGCCCCCGTCATGGTCACCCCGGAACTCGACCTCGGCACCACCGGACGCCTCGGCGCCGGCGCCTGGGTCAGGGAGGACAGCAACGACAAGCCGTCACCGGCAATGTGATCGCACTGTGATCGGACCGTCGTCAAGCGCTGCGATCATGATCACTACGGTACGGCGGTATGTCCCACACCGATCCTGACCAGCCCCAGTCCCAGCGGGTCTGGCCGCGCAACCTCGCGCTCGCCGCCGTCGCCGCCGCACTGACCGCCGGTGCCTGCACCCTGCTGCAGCCCGCCGACGACGAGGGCGACTCCTCCCCGGCCGCCGCGGCGCCGTCGTCGTCGGCGGCATCCGCGATTCCCTCGGCATCCGCGGCCCTCACGACCCCGTCGGCCTCCGCGACCCCCTCGGCCGGTTCCCTGCTGCCGCTCGACCAACTGTTCCCCGCCCGGGTGACGGCGGCCGGCGGCGAGGTCTACACCAGGATCGGATCGAAGGCCATGCCGTCCTGCGTCGAACCGGACTCGGTCGGCCCCCGGCTGATCGGGATGATCCGCGCGTCGAAGGGCTGCCTGGGCGAGCAGATCGCCCTGTACACCGACAGCGCCAAGAACCAGTACAACCTGGCCGTCTTCACCATGGCCGACCCCGTGGACACCGTCCACCTGGTGACCACGCTGAGCATGGCCTTCGACGACTACCAGGTCGGCGCCCAGGCCCCGCCGCCCTCCGCGGGCCTGACCACCCTGCCCCCGGACAGCGGCATGGTGCAGATGTTCTCCGGCGCCGGCCGGGCGATGGTCGCGGGCCTCGGCCAGTGGTCCGACGGCCGCACCGCCGACTACCAGACCCTCGTCGACAAGCACCTGGACCCGCTGCAGAAGGCGATCGGCCAGGCCGTCTTCGCCCACGAGTCCGCCCGCTGACAGGCCGCGCCGGAATCCGGTGGCCCGGCACGCTCCCCCGTGGCGTGCCGGGCCGCCGGCATGGAAACAGAACTTGAGATTCCGCTGCGCGGTGTTCCTCGATGAGCATGCCAGGGAGGTACCCCGCCGTGTTGGCACCGAGTGGACAGTCCTTGGCATTGCGTGCACTGATCCGGGATTCCCGCCTGCTCGTGCGCATCGGGTGCCCATGATGCGGGGTTCTCGCGTTCACGGCCGTGGTGCCGGCGGTGGCGTCAGTCGAGGGTGAGGCGCTTGTTGAGGGCCTCGCCCGAGGGGAGGGGATCGATGAACCTGTGCAGGAACGTGAGCATCGCGTCGGTGTCCAGGCCCTCGCAGGCGGCGTCCATCGCGCCGTAGAGGAACTCCTCGATCCCGGCGACCTCGGTGGCCAGGCGCTCGCCCTCGGGGGTGAGGCTGAGCTGGAGGTAGCGGCGGTCCGTGTCGTCGGTGCGGCGCTCGACCAGCCCGGCCGCGACGACGCGTTCGACCAGCCGGCTGGGGTTGGTGCCGCTCTCGCACACCAGGAGCTGTCCGAGCCCGTTGAGGCTCAGGGTGCCGTGCTGCTGGAGCAGGCGCAGCACCTCGGCCTGGGACGGGGTGATGCCGTGGGGTTTGAGGGCCTGGATCAGCAGCCGGTTGCCCTCGCGCTGGGCTGCCAGGATCGCGAACCGCAGGTGTTCGGCCTTACGCATCGATGTCCTTCCGGGGGGTCGGCTGGGCGGCGAGGAAGTCCTCGACCGCGGCGGCGTAGGTTACCGGGTGGGAGAAGCGGAGCATGTGGCCGGTGCGCGGCAGCACGACCTCCCGGGCGTCGGGGATGCCCGCGAGCATGATCCTGGAGGCGTCCTCGCCGATCAGCACGTCGTGCGAGGGGGTCAGGAGCAGGGTCGGGACCTCGACCCGGCCCAGCGCGGCGACGTAGTCGGCGGTGAGACTGGCCCGCACGCGCGCGTCGAAGGACGCGGCCGGGGTGTTGGCGAGGAACAGTTCGCGGCTGCGCGCCTCGCTCCAGGGCACCTGTCCCTCGCCGTCGAACGGGGAGGCGAGGCGGTGGGCGTGGGCCCGCAGCGTCAGCTGGGTGTAGAGCGGGCCGCGGGCCCTGCCGATCACCCGCATCAGGGCCTTCCACGGCTTGGAGTCGACCGGGTTGGCCGCGAATCCGCCGGACAGGACCAGGGCGCGCAGGCCCTCGGGACGGCGGGTGGCGAGCGCGAGTGCGATGTTCGCGCCGAACGAGTCGCCGACCAGCACGTAGTCGTCCAGGTCCGCGACCGCCTCCTCGACGTGGTCGGCGTAGCGCTCGATGTCGTCGACGCCCTCGGGCAGGCGCAGCGTCCGCTTGGGCGCGTCGCCGTAGGGGGCGAGCTGCTCGGCGCTCCACGGGGCGCCGGAGAAGCAGGGGACGAAGACGAGGGTCGGAATCTTCTCTGAAGTACTCATACCGGACAGGTTACACGACATATGTGTCGTGACACATGTTGGCCCGGGTCGGGGGAGGCGTCGGGGGAGGGGTCGGGGGCGGGCTGGGGGTGGGGCCGGGGCCGGGGTCGGGACAGCCCCGCGCCGCCTGTGCGGCTACCCTCCGGCGGTCCCGGCCAGGGCGTGGAGGCGGTGATCGCGGGGGGAGAGGCCGTACGCGGCCTTGAAGGCGCGGCTGAACTCGGCGGCGCGGGGCAGGCCGCAGCGGGTGGCAACGGCGTGGACGGGCAGGTCGCGCAGCGCGGGGTCGGCCAGGTCGCGGCGGGCCCGCTCCAGCCGGCGGCGGCGGATGAAGGCGGCGACGGTCTCGCCGCCGGAGTGCCGGGTGAACAGGCGGTGCAGGTAGCTGACGGAGATGTGGTGGGCGGCCGCGATCGCGGTGGGCGTCAGCTCGGGGTCGGGCAGGTTGCGTCCGACGAAGGCCCGGACGTTCTCGACCAGGGCCCGCTGCCGGGTGTCGTCGGGTACGGCGGCCTCGGCGTCCAGCTCCCGGGCGAGCCAGGCGGTCACCAGGTCGACCACGATGCCGCCCAGGCGGGGGCTCTCGGCCGGGCCCAGGGCGGCGGCCTGCCGGTCGAGGCTGAGGAGGAAGTCCGAGACCAGCGCGCCGGATCCCTCCCGGGAGGAGAAGCCGCGGCCCAGCAGGTCCTCCAGCCGGTGCGGTGCCAGCGGCAGCAGGGCGAGGGGGAAGTCGACGCCGACGGCCTCGATGCGCGGGGCCCCGGGGGCCTTGGCGGCGCGGGTGCCGAAGGACCGCAGGTCGAAGGGGTGGGAGCTGTCGAGCATGTGCAGGTTGCCCGGCCCGAAGGTCTCGGTGCGCCCGGTGTCGCGGGTCAGGGTGAAACCGCCGTCGAGCAGCAGGGTGATGTGGAAGGCCTCCGGGTCCGAGTGCCGCACCCGGCGCGCGGTGCGGTGGAAGCGGGTCGGCGGAAAGGAGCTGCGCAGCAGGGTCACCGGGCCCAGCTCCAGGCGCCGCATCTCTGCCCGGAAGTCGTCGCGGTGCTCGCTGGTCACGTCGCTGTCCCGGGTGCGGCTGACCAGCTCCCGCCAGCAGTCGAACCGCTCCTTCACGGGTACGCCCTCGCTGCGGAACACGCTCTCCGTGTTCGTGGCCACCGTCCGCCCATCCCTTCCGGGGGCCCGTCCCCCTGCCCGGCCGGGGCCCTCCCTCCCCACCCGGTGTCACCGGCACCTCGCAGCCGGTGACACCGAAACCTACAAGGTCGGGCCGGAGGAGGTCAGTCCGGGTACGCCCCCGTCAGTCGTCCTCCGGTGCGCCGAGGGCGAGGGTGAAGCTGAACCGGTCGCCGCGGTAGAGGCTGCGCACCTGCTCCAGCGGGCGCCCCGCGGCGTCCAGGCTGCGGCGGTGCAGCAGCAGCATCGGCAGCGCCGGCGGGGTGCCGATCAGCAGCGCCTCGCGCGGGGTGGCCAGCACCGTCTCGATCCGCTCGTCGGCGGCGCCGATCCGCACCCCCTGCCCGCGCAGGTAGCCGTAGAAGGACCCCTCCGGGTCGAAGTCCCGCTCCAGCGCGGGCACCCGGGCGACCGGCACGTACGTGGACTCCAGCCCGACGCGCTCCTCGTCCGCGCGCAGCACCCGCTCCAGGTGCCACAGCGGCTCGCCCTCGGGGACCTCCAGGCACCGGGCCGTCGCCGCGTCGGCGGGCAGCCGGTCCAGGGCGATCAGGGTGCGGCCGGGGCGCAGGCCTTGGCGCGAGACGCCCTCGGTGTAGCTGCTCAGGGACAGCGGCTGCTCGATCTTCGGCCCGGCCACCACCGTGCCCCGGCCCTGCCGGCGCAGCCGCCCCTCCAGCAGCAGCTCGCGCAGCGCCTGGCGCACGGTGGCCCGGGCGACGCCGTGACGCTGCGCCAGATCGGCCTCGGTGGGCAGCCGCCCGCCCGGGCCCAGCTCGGCGATCAGCTCCTCCAGGCGGGCCTTGACCAGGTAGTACTTGGGCACCCGGCCGTGCTCGGGGACGCCGGCGCGGGCGGGCTCGGGGGCGGCCCGGGGGATGGGGTGGTTCACCGCGCAAGCCTACCGAGCGCCCCGTGGGCCGTACGGGCGCCCCGGGGCCTTTGATCACGAAAGCGTAACGGGTCTGGTCTGAATTTCGGCGGTTGTTCATACAACCGTGGATTCGGTGAGGGGTCTGCCTCGCCCGGCCGACCCATCCTCACTCCCGGTGCGAATGCACCGCACTGACGACCAGTTGGGAGCCCCTCCGTTGCGCACCTCCCGCCCCACCTCCCGCCCCATCTCCCGCTCCGCCCGCTCCGCCGCCCTCGCCGCCGTCACGGTCGCCACCACCGTCGCCACGCTGATCCCGCTGTCCGCCTCCGCCTCCGCCGCGACCGCCGCCGGCCCGTACCAGGGCCTGCCGAACGGCACCAAGCAGGCCAAGACTCTGGTCATCGGCGTCGACGGCACCCGCTACGACAAGCTGCTCACCGCCGACGCCCCCAACCTCAAGGCCCTGATGAACGGCGGCATGACCGCCACCAGCAACCTCTACGCCAACCCGCTGGCGCCCACCCTCTCCGGCCCCGGCTGGTCGACCATCGCCACCGGCGTGTGGCCCGACAAGCACCAGGTCAAGGACAACGCCTTCACCGGCTCCCGCTTCGACCTCTACCCCGACTTCGCCACCCGCCTGGAGAACGCCGACCCCGGCAACTCCACCCTGGTGATCGGCTCCTGGAACCCCATCGCCGGCAACGTCTTCAACGGCCGCGCCGACCTGCGCCTCCAGGAGAGCGAGAACGACACCAAGACCGCCGCCGACGCCGTCGACTACCTCTCCCACGGCAACCCCGACACCACCTTCCTGCACTTCGACCAGGTCGACGAGGCCGGCCACAACCACGGCGGCACCAGCCCCGAGTACGCGGCCGCCCTGCATTCCGCCGACGCCCTCGTCGGCCAGGTCCTCCAGGCCGTCAAGTCCCGCCCCACGTATGCCTCCGAGGACTGGCTGATCATCGTCACCACCGACCACGGCCACACCGACGCCGGCGGCCACGGCGGCAACAGCGCCAACGAGCGCCAGACCTTCCTGATCGCCAACGGCACCGGCTACACCCCCGGCTCGCGCCGCTACGACGTCAAGCCCGTCGACATCGCCCCCACCGTCCTCAAGCACGAGGGCGCCGCCATCGACCCGGCCTGGAAGCTCGACGGCCGCCCGATCGACGAGATCGTCCCCGACGACTTCGACGCGCTGCGCCCGAGCCTGCAGACCCGTGCCGACGAGAGCGGCATCCCGGCCACGGTGAAGGGCTGGACCCACACCCCGCCGGCCGGCTGGAGCATCGACAACTCCCGCATGCCCAGCGGCGGCGTCACCGAGTGGCGTGGTTGGACCTTCGCCACCGACGAGTTCTGGACGGCCGCCCAGCTCGCCCAGTCCCGCGAGACCAACGTGCGCGCCCGCAACGTGTTCGCCGTCGCCGACTCCGACGAGTGGGACGACAAGGCGCACGGCGCCGGCCAGTTCGACTCCACCCTGGTCAGCCCGGCCTACCCGGTCTCCGGCGCGAGCCGCGGCGTGCTGTCCTTCGCGACGAACTACAAGATCGACGGGCCGCAGACCGGCGACGTCTACGTGGTCTTCGACAACGGCGCCCCGCAGCTGGTGAAGTCCTACCGCAGCGACCTCAACACCGTCGAGAACCTCCCCGTCACCGTCCCCGCCGGCGCCACCACCGCCCGCTTCCAGTTCCGCTACACCGGCACCAACAGCGCCTTCTGGACCGTCGACCAGGTCGGCTTCACCGCCTCCTGAGCCGCACGGCCGCCGGGTGGGGGAGGGGCACCGGGCCCCGCCCCCACCACCGTCGCCTTGGCGAGGGCGCCGGTGTCGGTGCTGGTCAGGATCGCCCCGGCCGGCATGGGGCGCGGCATGCACTGGGCCTGCACCCTCCTGGAGTGCTGACCGGCCCCGACGCCTGAGCGCTCCCGGCGTCCCGAGGCGGCGATCCCCAACTGACGTGAACAGCCGGAAGGTTGGTCGTGCACATGGGCTGTTGCGGGCGGCCGGTGCGTCCCTATACTGCCGTTGCCCGACAGCCGGAACCGGCCACGGGCATCCGCTGCCGCGCCCGGCCGGGCCGCCCGGCCGGCCCGTACGAGGGAGAACCGATCATGGTCAAGCACTACCTCAAGTACGCCTTCAGCACCCTCACCGCCGCGATGTTCCTCCACATGGTCTGATCCGACCGACGACCCGACCGATGGCCTGATCCGATCGATCGCCCGATCCGATCGGCGCCCCGGCCCCGGTCGACCCCGGCCGGGGCCGGGTGGCCCACCGTCCGACCCTGGCCCGGGGAGCCTGCATGTTCGCGACCGCGCTGAGCCAACTGCGCTACGGCGCAGCCATCCTGACGAACCGCCGGATACGGCCCAAGGACCTGGAACGCCTTGCCCGCGACCTCGTCGCCACCATCGCCGAGTTCGGCGAACCCGGCGAGGACTCCGCCCTGCTGCCCGGCCGGACCGGCCCCGTCGACCCGAAGGTGCGGCGCGAGGTCGCCCGGCGCAGCCTGCGCGCCACCGCCCGCACCGCGGCCCGCCACACCGCCCACTACCGCCGGCAGTTCGCCGAACTCGACCTCGACCCGGCCACGTTGGAGCCCGAGGACTGGTCGCGCGTCCCCGTCACCCCCAAGCAGGCTCTGCGCGCCATGCCCGCCGCCTTCGTCTCCGACGCCGCCACCCCCGTCCTGATGGCACTCACCACCGGCACCAGCGGCACCCCCACCGCCGTCTGGTTCTCCCGCGCCGAACTCGAGTGCGCCGTCGCCTTCAGCACCATCTCCGCCGTCCTCGGCCTCGGCCTGCGCCCCCGCCACACCGTCGCCTACGCCGGCTGCTCCCGCGCCACCATGCCACTGGTCAACGCCGAGGAGTCGGCCACCCGCGCCGGAGCAGGCTTCGTCCAGTTCGGCACCGTCGGCCCCGCCGTCGCCCTCGACCGCCTCGCCGCCCCGCTCGGCCTGCCCGGCAAGGACCCCCGGATCACCCACCTGACCACCTCCGCCTCCTATCTGGCAGCCCTGGTCCAGGAAGCCGAGCACCACAAGTGGCAGAGCGCCGACTTCGGCCTGCGGTCGATCAGCGTCGGCGGCGAGGTGCTCTCCACACCACTGCGCCGCCGCGCCGAAGCGGCCTTCGGCGCCACCATCACCTCCGCCTACCTGATGACCGAGATCCTCCCCTCCGGCGCCACCCCCTGCACCCAGGGCCACCTCCACCACACCACCGAGTTCGGACACCTCGAAGTCCTCGACCCGCTCACCTGGGAACCCACCGCCCCCGGCGCCACCGGCACCGTCGTCCACACCCCCTACGTGCCCTACCGCGACTGCACCCTGCTGCTGCGCTACGCCACCGGCGACCTCGTCCGCCTCCCCGCCGAGCCGCCCACCTGCGAACTCGCCCACCTGCCCGCCACCTCCGAGATCCTCGGCCGCTGGAACGGCCCGCTCAGCCGCACCGTCACCACCCGCGACGTCCTCGACCTCGTCGAGGCCGAACCCGAGGTCCCGCTGCCCGCCCGCCACGCCCTCACCGAAGGCCCCGACGGACCCGACGGACCCGCCCGCCTGCACCTGCTCGTCGACCGCCTGCCCGCCACCGCCCTGCACGGCCGCCTGGAAGACCGCGCCCGCGCCGCCGGACTGCGCCTGTGCGACATCGTGCTCCACGACGACCGCACCGCAATGCCGCCCACCGCACCCGTCCGCGCCGACCTGCGCGAGCACACCTTCGACACCCTCGACAGCCACGGCACCCCAGACCATCGCGGCGCCATCAACGACCCCAGCAGGCGGAGGAACTGAATGGACGTCAGCCCAACCGCCCTGGCCGCCCTCAGCGCCGCCGTCGCCGCCGAGATCACCCTGGCCGCCCGGTACCTCGCCCGCATCCGGATGCCCCGCCCCCCGGTCGGCGTCTACACCGGCGCCGACGTCGCCGTCCTGTGCGCCGGCGTCGTCCTCGCCCCGCTGCTCTACACCGCCCTGCCCGGCGCCGCCGTCTCCGCCGTCTTCGGCCTCGTCGGCTGCCTCGCCGTCCAGTTCACCCTCGCCCCGCTGCTCGCCACCACCCGGCTGCGCGCCACCCCCTGGTCCTGGGCCACCGCCCTGGCCGCCACCGCCGCCACCGCACTCGCCGCCCTCACCGGCCACCCCGGCGCCGCCCGGGCCGGCAGCGACCTGATCATCGCCACCGCCGTCATCGGCGTCGCCAACCTCTGGACCCAGAGCGGCATGCGCTCCACCCACACCGCCGCCCTCGCCGCCGTCCTCACCGGCTACGACCTGGCCGCCACCACCCTCACCGACACCACCACCCGCTTCTTCGCACAGGTCCAGGACCGCCCCTTCGCCCCGATGCTCGTCCTCACCGGCGGCCCGGCCCCCGTCGCCGTCGGCCTCGGCGACCTCCTGCTGCTCGTCCTGTACCCGCTGGTCGCCGCCAAGGCCTACGGCCGCACCGCCGCCTGGGCCGCCGCCCTCACCGGCCTGCTCACCACCAGCGCCGTCAGCGCCTGCTTCGCCGCCGGCTGGCTCACCACCGGCTTCCCGCTGCTCACCGCCCTCGGCCCGCTGATCGTCGCCCAACACCTGTACTGGCGGCGCCGCTCCGGCGGCGAGCGCACCACCGCCCAGTGGCGCGAAGGCCACCCCCTCCCGCCCCAGGTCCCCACCCACACCGAACCCGCCGAACTCGCCGCCGCCCTCGCCGCCCCCGTCCCCGACGGCACACCCCCGGGTACGTAGGGCCCGTCTCCTGGATCCTTGCCGGGCCCGCGACGCTCCCCCAGCCTTCGGCCGGGAGGTACCCCCAAGGCACAAGCGCACCTCGCCGCGTTGTCGTCAGTCGCCATGCCGCTGCACAGGAAGTCGGCCTGGCCGACTTCCTGTGCAGACAGTGGACGAGCTACGCCCAGGCCAGGGCGTGCCGCGAAGGTGGAGGCCGGCCCGCGAAAATCGCTGTTGCGTCTCCGCCGCACAGTGATAGAAACCCCGGGTGACCAAGATCTTGAACTTCCCTGAGCTGCTGCGCCTGATCGACGAGCGGTCGGCCGCCTTCCGGGCCGCGATCGCCTCCGCGCCCAGCCTCGATGTGCAGGTGCCGACCTGCCCCGAGTGGACGCTGCTCGACCTGGTGCACCACCTGGGCGGGGGGCGTCGCGCCTGGGCCGCCACGGTCGCGGCTGGGCCGGACGCCTCGGGCAAGTTGGCGGGAGAGGGCCTGGACGCACCGCAGGAGCGCGAGGCCCTGCTCGCCTGGCTGGCCGAGTCGACGCAGCAGATGCTGGACGCGTTGCGGGAGGCCGGCCCGGAGCGCGGGTGCTGGGCGTGGTGGGGCTCGTCGCAGTCGCCGCGGACCTGCGGCGCCGTCGCCCGGCACCAGCTCCAGGAGATCGCGATGCACACCTATGACGCCCAGCTCACTGTGGGCGCCCCGGAGCCGCTGCCGGAGGAGGTGGCGCTTGACGGTGTCGAGGACTTCCTGTTCACCTGCTGCACCACGACGGTCGCTTGGCCGCACAAGCCCGCCGTCGTCGACTATCACGTCACCGAGGGCGGCTCCTGGCGCCAAGCGCTCTCCGCCGATGGTTCGCGGGCCTTCCGTCTGCCCGAATCCGCTCCCGCCGCCGGCGAGGACCCGGAGTCGGTCGACGCCTCCGTCCGGGGTACGGCGAGCGACCTGGTCCTGTCCTTCTACGGTCGCATCCCGCTGGACTCCCTGAAGCTCGAAGGCGACCGGCACCTCTTCGACCTGCTGGAGAAGTGGGACATGCAGTAGGAATGCCTGGAGTGGGACCGCGCACCCAGGGTGCGTATTCGGTTGCGATCACTCTGGGAAGTTGCTCTCGCGGCGCGGTCTGATCCGGTAGTCGGAAGAACGTCGGCGCATCCGGCGCCGCCGCAGGATCCGCTTGAAGGCCGCCCTGCTCGGGCGGTCCAGGAGCGGGCAGACCGGCAAGGTCCACGTCGCCGGCGAGCGCAGGTGTCGCCCGCTGGTCTTCGCCCTGACCGAGGGTCAGGTCGCCGACAGCCTGCAGTTCATCACCGTACTGGAGAAGGTCCGTGTCCGCGGGCCCGTCGGCCACGACGCCGAGCTCTACAAGGACCGCAACACCGTCGAGCGCCTGATCAACAAGCTGAAGGCCTGGCGAGGCATAGCCGGTCCTCCTCGCGCAGATACCGCGAGGGACCGGGCGGGGGGGGGCCCCCCCGGGGGGGGGGGGGGCCCCGGGGGGGGGCGGGGGGGGGGGGGGGCGGGGGCCCCCCCCCCCCCCCCCCGCCG
>NZ_JBICYZ010000102.1:0-1352 GCF_043201465.1 Kitasatospora sp. NPDC048298 | reverse complement strand
GTAGGCCGGAGTACAAACACCGGTCCGGGCGGGCGTGGCCCGCGCGCGCCCCCCCCCCCCCCCCCCGCGGGGCCGGGGGGGGGGGCCCCCCCGGGGGGGGGGCCCCCCCCGGTGGTCCTGCCGGAGGGGGCGCGGCCGTTACGCCACCGCTTCCCCGTCCGGACGTTGATCCCCACCACCCGACACGCTTCCCTGTTGCTCACGCCTAGCTGCACGAGCTGAAGGTAGACGCGTCGCTCCGCTTCCAGGCGCCTCCCCTGGTTGACCGAACGATCCCGGATCTCGAAGTCCATCCCACCCCTTGAACTGGGGTGTTGCGACGACCGCTAGAACCCAAGCTCATGGCCGGGGCCGCCGAGCACAGACCCAACCGCTGCTGGGGTCTGTCCAGTGAACGGCTCTGTTCCGTAGTCGGTGGTGACGCTGTGTCCTCATTGTGGGAGGAGGATGCGGTGGCGAAGGAGGTCGAATCCGGCACGGCCGTGCATCTGACGCATGATCCTCTTGGTGCGGGTGTTGACGCCTTCGGTGCGGCCGTTGTGGTGGGGCAGGGTGAGGCCGGCGTCCACGGCGGCGCGGTCGAGTTCGAGGCCGTTGCAGAAGCTTTGCAGGTGGGGTAGGTCGGCGCCGCGGACTCGGGTGATCCACTCGGTGAGCCTGGCGTCGTTGCCCGCGGTCGGCATCAGCAGTTGGGCGAAGCCGCGGACGAAGCCTGCGAGCTCGGTCATCTCAGGGCAGGCCGGGGTGACGGCGTCCAGGAGCGCGGTCTCCTTGGTGCGCAGACGGTCGGGGTGGGTAAGCAGAAGCCGGGCGACGCGGCGCGGGGTGGTGACGGGGCGGTCGCCCTCGGCGCGGCCCTGGTTGAGGTAGCGGTGGAGCAGGTTGAGGCTGCCGGTGTAGCCCTGCTCCTTGATCTCCCGGAACAACTGGAGCACGGGCACGCCGGGCTCGGCCTCGCGCCGGGTGCGCAGGTGGTCGCGGTAGGGATCGACCAGGGTGGGCCGGTACTGGGGCGCGATGCGCTCGGCGGTCGGTTCGGGGGTGCGGGCGTAGCGTTTGACGGTGTTGAGGGCCAGGCCCAGGCGGCGGGAGCAGTCGAGCAGGCCCACCCCCTGGTCGAGGAGGGTGTGGACCTTGTGCCAGCGTTCGCGGGTGGTCTGTTCACGCACGCCACCGGGACGGTTGGGGTTGACGGTCGCCCAGCAGGTGGCGTGGGCGCGGACGGTGGCCAGGACCTTGTCGCACAGGTTCCGGAAGAGGGTACTGGTGGGCCGTCGGCGAGATGCCTGCTGAGCAGGTCCTTTTCCCACGGCCCCCAGCCCGAACGACGCATGCGACTTTCACCGCACGTC
>NZ_JBICYZ010000101.1:0-26491 GCF_043201465.1 Kitasatospora sp. NPDC048298 | reverse complement strand
CAACGCCACCACCCTCCACGCCACCCTCACCCCCACCACCCCCGACACCACCCACCTCACCATCACCGACCCCACCGGCACCCCCGTCCTCACCGTGGGCTCGTTGCACCTCCGGGCGGCCGACCTCACCCCGTCGGCCACCGCCGCCGACCCCGGCCTCGGCCTCTTCCGGGTCGACTGGCAGCCCGTCGCCACCCCGCCGGAGACAGAGCGGGCCGTCACCCGTGCGGTGCTGGGACAGGACGTGATCGGCGTCGTCGCGGCGCTCGGCGGGGACGTCCCGCTCCACGAGGACCTGAACGCGCTGCTCGCCGCCGGGCCCGTACCGGAGGAGGTGCTGTTCGCGGTCAGCCCCGGCCGGCCGGCGCGCGGCACGTACGTCCCGGTGGAGCTTGCCAGGGAGGCCCCGAGCCGAGTCCTGAAGGTCCTCCAGCAGTGGCTCGCGGACGAGCGGTGCAGCCGTTCGCGGCTGGTCGTGGTCACCCGCCACGCCGTCTCCACCCGCTACGACGAGACGATCCGGGACCAGAGCCTGGCGGTCTGGGGCCTGGTGCGCACGGCGGAGCGCGAGCACCCCGGGCGGTTCCTGTTGGTCGACGTGGACCGGGACGAGGCCTCGCACCGGGCACTGGGCCAGGCGCTGACCGTCACCGGGGAGAACCAGCTCGCGCTGCGCCACGGCGCCGTGCTCGCCGCCCGGCTCGGCCGGGAGGCCCCCGGGGGCGGGTTGGCGGAGCCCGCCGGGTCGGCCAACTGGCGTCTCGGCTCGGCGAGTCGGGGCACCCTGGACCACCTGGCGCTGCTGCCCGCCGAGGACCCGGACGCCCCGCTCGGCCCGGGCGAGGTGCGGGTCGGCATCCGGGCGGCGGGCCTGAACTTCCGCGACGTCCTGATCGCGCTGGGCCAGTACCCGGGCGAGGCTCCGATCGCCAGCGAGGGCGCCGGCTACGTCCTGGCGACCGGCCCGGGGGTCGACCGGTTCGCTCCCGGCGACCGGGTGATGGGTCTGTTCGGGTCGGGCGCGGGCGGTCCGGTGGCGGTCACCGACCAGCGGCTGCTGACCAGGGTCCCCGGCCACTGGTCCTTCACGCAGGCGGCCGGCGCGCCAGTGGTGTTCCTCACGGCGCTGTACGCGCTGCACGACCTCGGTGACTACCGGGCCGGCCAGACCGTGCTCGTCCACTCGGCGGCGGGCGGCGTCGGCATGGCCGCGGCCCAGCTGGCCCGCGCCCGCGGCCTGGAGGTGTACGGCACCGCGAGCCCGGCCAAGTGGGACGCGCTGCGCTACCAGGGCTTCGACGACGCCCACCTGGCCAACTCCCGCACCCTGGAGTTCGAGCAGCGGATCCTGGACCTGACCGGGGGCCGCGGCGTGGACCTCGTGCTGGACGCGCTGGTGGGCGAGTTCGTGGACGCCTCGCTGCGGCTGCTGCCGCGCGGCGGCCGGTTCCTGGAGATGGGCAAGGCCGACATCCGCGACCCCGAGCAGGTCCCGCGGGAGTATCCGGGCGTGGTCTACCGGGCGTTCGACCTGATGGAGGCCGGTCCGGACCGGATCGCCGAACTGCTCGCGGAGCTGTCCGCGGGCTTCGAGTCCGGTCAGCTGCTGCCGCTGCCCGTCGAGGCCTGGGACGTGCACCGGGCCGGCGACGCCTTCCGCCAGCTGCGCCAGTCGCGCCACGTCGGCAAGGTGGTGCTGACCCTGGCCAAGCCGCTGGACCGCGACGGCACGGTACTGATCACCGGTGGCACCGGCACGCTGGGCGGCCTGCTCGCCCGCCACCTGGTCACCGAGCACGGCGTCCGGCACCTGCTGCTCACCAGCCGCCGGGGCCCCGACGCCCCCGGCGCCACCGAACTCGCCGCCGGTCTCTCGGCGTTGGGTGCCGAGGTGGAGATCGTCGCCGCCGACCCCGCCGACCGGGAGACCGCCTTCGCCCTGGTCGGCTCGGTCGGGCCGGAACACCCGCTGACCGCCGTGATCCACGCGGCCGGGGTCTTGGACGACGGCACCATCGAGTCGATGACCCCGGAGCGACTGGACGCGGTGGCCCGGCCCAAGCAGGACGCCGCCTGGCACCTCACCGACGCGGTACGGACCCTGGACCTGTCGGCCCTCGTGCTGTTCTCCTCCTTCGCCGGTGTGCTCGGCAACCCGGGTCAGTCCAACTACGCGGCCACCAACTCCTTCCTGGACGGCCTCGCGGCGTACCACCGCAGCAACGGCATCCCCGGCGTCTCGCTCGCCTGGGGCCTGTGGGGCGCCGAGGCCGGGGACGGCTCCGGCGGCGGCATGGCGGGCGCCCTGGACGGCGGGGCGCTGTCCCGGATGGCCGCCGCCGGGTTCGCGCCGCTGGCCCCGGAGCAGGGCCTCGCCCTGTTCGACCAGGCGCTCGACCACGACGAGCCGCTGCTCGTCCCGCTGCGGCTGGACCTCGCGGGGCTGCGCGCCCGCGCCGAGGACCGCTCGCTCGCGCCGCTGCTGCGCGGCCTGGTCCGCACCCCGCTCCGGCGTCCGGCGGTCACCGCTCGGGCGGCCGCGGGCGGCGGCGGTTCGCTGACCGACCGGCTGCGCGAGGCGGACGAGGCCGAACGGGACCGGCTGCTGCTCACCCTGGTCCGGGCCGAGGCCGCGGCCGTGCTGGGCCACGGCGGCGCCGAGTCCGTCGGGCCCGAGCGGGCGTTCAAGGACCTCGGCTTCGACTCGCTGACCTCGGTGGAGCTGCGCAACCGGATCAACAGCGCGACAGGGCTGCGGATGCCGTCCTCGCTGGTCTTCGACCACCCGACCCCGGCCGCCCTGGCGGGCCGGCTGCGCACCGAACTGCTGGACGAGGACGAGGCGGCGCCGGTGAAGGCCGTCGCGGCACCGTCGGCCCCGGCCGAGGACGACCCGATCGCGATCGTCGGCATGGCCTGCCGCTTCGCCGGCGCGGTGGCCTCGCCCGAGGAGCTGTGGCGGCTGGTGGCCGAGGGCCGGGACGGGATCACCGACTTCCCGGAGAACCGCGGCTGGGACACCGAGGCGCTGTACGACCCGGACCCGCAGCGGACCGGCACCTCGTACACCCGTCGGGGCGCCTTCCTGACGGACGCCGACCGGTTCGACGCGGCCTTCTTCGGCATCAACCCGCGCGAGGCGACCGCGATGGACCCGCAGCAGCGGCTGCTGCTGGAGACCGCCTGGGAGGCCGTCGAGCGGGCGGGCATCGACCCGACCGCCCTGCGCGGCAGCGACACCGGGGTCTTCGCGGGCGTGGTCGCGGGCGACTACGTGACCAGGCTCGGGCACTCGCCGGAGAGCGTCGAGGGCTACCTGGCGACCGGGACGACGGCCAGCGTCGCCTCGGGCCGGATCGCCTACACGCTCGGCCTGGAGGGCCCCGCCGTGTCCGTGGACACCGCCTGCTCCTCCTCGCTGGTGGCGCTGCACCTGGCGGCGCAGTCCCTGCGGGCCGGCGAGTGCTCGCTCGCCCTGGCCGGCGGTGCGACCGTGCTCTCCGGACCCACCAGCTTCGTGGAGTTCAGCCGCCAGCGCGCGCTGTCCGCCGACGGCGTGTGCAAGGCCTTCTCCGACGACGCGGACGGCACCGGCTGGGGTGAGGGCGCGGGCCTGCTCCTCCTGGAGCGCCTGTCCGACGCCCGCCGCAACGGCCACCCGGTGCTCGCCCTGGTCCGGGGCACCGCCACCAACCAGGACGGCGCCAGCAACGGCCTGACCGCGCCGAACGGGCCCAGCCAGGAGCGGGTCATCCGCCAGGCCCTCGCCAACGCCCGGCTGACGGCCGACCAGGTGGACGCGGTCGAGGCCCACGGCACCGGCACCCGCCTCGGCGACCCGATCGAGGCGCAGGCCCTGCTGAACACCTACGGCCGCGCCCGCGACACCGAACACCCGCTCTGGCTCGGCTCCCTGAAGACCAACGTCGGCCACACCATGGCGGCGGCGGGGGTCGGCGGCGTGATCAAGATGGTCATGGCGATGCGGCACGCGACCCTCCCGCGCACCCTGCACGTCAGCGAGCCCACCAGCCACGTCGACTGGTCCGACGGCACCGTCCGACTGCTCACCGAGGCACAGCCCTGGCACCCCGAGGGCGACCGGCCGCGTCGCGCCGCCGTCTCCTCCTTCGGCATCAGCGGCACCAACGCCCACGTCATCCTCGAACAGCCCGTCGGGGAACCGGAGCCGGCCACCGGGTCGGCGGAGCTTCCGCTGCTGCTCTCGGCCCGGAGCGCCGAGGCGCTGCGCGAGCAGGCCGGGCGGCTGACCGCCTTCCTGGCCGAGCAGCCCGAGCCGCGGTCCGTCGCCGTCGCCCGCGCCCTCGCCGCCCGCACCCGCTTCGACCACCGCGCCGTCGTCCTCGGCCAGGACCGCGAGAGCCTGCTCGCCGGACTGCGGGCGCTCGCCGACGGAGTGGAGACCCCGGGGGTGGTCACCGGCGGCACGGTCGGCGACCAGCCGGGCCGGGCGGTGTTCGTCTTCCCCGGCCAGGGCAGCCAGTGGGCCGCGATGGGCCGCGAACTGCTCGACTCCGACCCGGAGTTCGCCCGCTACCTGGGCGAGTGCGCCGAGGCGCTGGCCCCGCACACCGACTGGGACCTGCTGGAGGTGCTCACCGAGGCGCCCGGCGCGCCGGGCCTGGACCGGGTGGACGTGGTGCAGCCCGCGCTGTTCGCCATGATGGTCTCGCTGGCCAAGCTGTGGCGCCACCACGGGGTGGAGCCGGCCGCCGTGATCGGCCACTCCCAGGGCGAGATCGCCGCCGCCCACCTCGCCGGCGCGCTGAGCCTGGCGGACGCCGCCAGGATCGCCGCGCTGCGCAGCCGGACCATCACCCGGCTGGCCGGGACCGGCGGCATGCTGTCGGTGCAGGCACCGGCCGCGACCGTCGCCGAACGACTCGGCAAGGGGCTCGGCAAGGGCGAGGACGCGCACGTCGCCGCCGTGAACGGCCCTGCGGCGACCGTGGTGTCCGGGGCGCCGGAGGCACTGGCGGCGCTGCGGGACGCCTTCGAGGCCGACGGCGTCCGGGCCCGGCTGATCCCGGTGGACTACGCCTCGCACTCCCCGCACGTGGACACGCTGGAGGAGGAGCTGCGGACGCTGCTGGCCGCCACCGCGCCCACCCCGGGCGACGTCCCGTTCTACTCGGCCGTCACCACCGAGCCGCTGGCCGGCACGGAGCTGGACGGAGCGTACTGGTTCCGCAACCTGCGTGAGCCGGTGCGCTTCGAGGAGACGGTGCGACGGCTGCTCGACCACGGGCACACCGCCTTCATCGAGGTCAGCCCGCACCCGGTGCTGACCACGGCGGTGCAGGACACCATCGAGGCCGCGGGCGCGGCAGCCGTCGCGCTGGGCACCCTGCGGCGTGACCAGGGCGGTCCGGAGCGCTTCGCGCTCTCGCTCGCCGAGGCGCACGTCAGCGGCACCTCCCCCGCCGCCTGGGCGCCCGCCACACCCGCCGCGCCCGGCACCGCCGTACCGGAGCTGCCGACCTACCCGTTCCAGCGGGAACGCCACTGGCTGGAGGCTACGCACACGGCGGTGGACGCCGACGGACTCGGCCTGGACCGGGCCGGGCACGCCCTGCTCGGCGCGAGCGTGCCGCTCGCGGACGGCGACCAGCTGGTGCTGACCGGCCGGATCTCCGTCCCGACCCACCCCTGGCTGGCCGACCACGCCGTCGAGGGCACGGTGCTGCTGCCCGGCACGGCCTTCGTCGACCTCGCGCTGCACGCGGCCGAGCTCGCCGACCCGGAGGCCGAGGTGCCCGCTGTGGAGGACCTGGTGCTGGAGGCGCCGCTGGTGCTCGCCGGACGGGACGCGGTGACCCTCCAGGTCAGCGTCGGCGCCCCGGAGGAGGGTGGCCGACGGCCCGTCGGGGTGCACTCCCGGACGGCCGGCGCCCCCGGCTGGACCCGGCACGCCGCCGGCTTCCTCGCCCCCGGCGACCCGACGGCCCCCGGCGGGTCGCCAGCCCCCGGCGGCCTGCCCTGGCCGCCGCCCGGAACCGCGGTCGACCTGTCGACGGCGTACGACGAACTGGCCGCGCAGGGCTACGCGTACGGACCGGTGTTCCAGGGCCTGACCGGCCTGTGGCGCGACGGCACCGACCTCTACGCCGAGGTGACCCTGCCCGAGGACACCGACGCCACCGGCCACACCGTGCATCCGGCGCTGCTGGACGCGGCGCTGCACGCGCTGGCGCTCGGAGCGCCGGACGGCGGGCAGGGCCCCCGGCTGCCGTTCTCCTTCGCCGGACTGCGGCTGTACGGGCGCGGCGCCACGGCGCTGCGGGTGCGGCTCACCCCGGCCCAGGACGGCACGGTGGCACTGAGCGCCGCCGACGCCTCGGGCGCCCCGGTGGCCGAGCTGGCGGCGCTGGCGCTGCGGCCGGTGACGGCCGAACAGCTCGCCGCGCTGCGAGCGGGCGCCGAGGGCGGCGCGCTGCCGCTGCACACGGTGGAGTGGACCGCACTGCCCGCCGGCCCCGCCGCGCCCGCCCCGGCGCCGGGCGCCTGGACGGTGCTCGGTGCCCCGGCCGTCGCCGACCTGCTCGGCGCCCCGGCCTTCACCGACCTGGCGGCGCTGCGCACGGCCGTCGAGGACGGCGCGGCGCCGGCCCCCGAGGTGGTGGTGGCCGCACTGCCGCCACTGGCCGGCTCCGGCCCGGAGGAGACCCGGGCCGCGCTCGGCGGGCTGCTCGCACTGCTGCGCAGCTGGCTGGACGACGAGCGCTTCACCGCCTCGACGCTGGTGCCGCTGGTGCCGGGCGGCGCCGTCGGGGACGCCGACGCGGCGACGCCCGCGGCGGCCGCGCTGTGGGGCCTGCTGCGCACCGCGCGGACGGAGAACCCGGACCGGCTGGTGCTGGTGGACCTCGACCCGGCCGACGAGGCCGCCGTCCTGGCCCTGCCGACCGCCCTGGCCTCCGGCGAGTCCGAACTGGCCGTGCGGGCCGGCACGGTGTCCGTCCCCCGGCTGGCCGCCGCCCCGGCGCAGCCCGCCGGCCACCCGTGGGCGGGCGCGGCCGACGGCACCGTCCTGATCACCGGCGCGACCGGCACCCTCGGTGCCCTGGTGGCCCGCCACCTGGTCACCGAGCACGGCGTCCGGCACCTGCTGCTGACCGGCCGACGCGGCCCCGCGGCCCCCGGCGCCACGGAACTCGCCGAGGAGCTGGCCGAGTTGGGGGCCGAGGTACGGATCGAGGCCTGCGACGCAGCCGACCGGGACGCCCTCGGCGCCCTGCTGGCCTCCGTCCCGGCCACCCGGCCGCTCACCGCGGTGGTGCACGCGGCCGGGGTGCTCGACGACGGCGTCCTGCAGTCGCTGACCCCGGAGCGGCTGGCCACCGTGCTGGCCGCGAAGGCCGACGCGGCCCGGCACCTGCACGAGCTGACCCTGGAGGCGCCGCTGTCGGCGTTCGTCCTGTTCTCCTCGCTCGCCGGGGTCACCGGTGCCGCCGGCCAGGCCAACTACGCCGCCGCCAACGCCTACCTGGACGGTCTGGCCCGGCTGCGCGGCTCGCTGGGCCTGCCCGCCACCTCGGTGGCCTGGGGCCTGTGGGCGGACGCCAGCGGCCTGACCGGCCACCTGGACGCCCGGGAACGGGACCGGATGGGCCGCACCGGCGTGGCACCGCTCTCGACGGAGGACGGCCTCGACCTGTTCGACCGGGCACTGCGCTCCACCGCACCCGCCCTGGTCGCGGCCAGGCTGGACACCGGGGCGCTGCACCGCCAGGCGGCGGCGGGCCTGCTGCCCCCGCTGTTCGGCGGTCTCGTCCGGCGCACGGCGCGACGCGGCACCGTGCAGCCGGCCAGGTCGCTGGCCGAGCGGCTGGCGGCGGTGCCGCAGGCACAGCGGGAACGGCTGGTGCTCGACCTGGTCCGGGACACCGCCGCGCTGGTCCTCGGGCACGCGGACTCCTCGGCGGTCGACGACGAGCAGTCCTTCAAGGAGCTGGGCTTCGACTCGCTGACGGCGGTGGATTTCCGCAACCGGTTGAACGCGGCGACCGGCGTACGGTTGCCCGCCACCGTGGTCTTCGACCACCCCTCTCCCGCGGCGCTGGCGGCCCGGCTGCTCACCGAGGCGGAGCCCGCCCGGTCCGCCGCCTCGGCACCGGAGTTCGGCGGCTCGGCGCTGGCGGGGCTGGACGCGCTGGAGAAGCTCCTGGTGCGGACGCCGGAGGAGGACCCGGCGATCCGGGCGGAGATCGGCCGCCGACTGCGCGAGTTGCTGCGCGGCTGGGAGTCGGAGCAGACCGGCGGCGCGGAGGCCGACGTGGCCTCGCGCATCCAGTCCGCCTCGGCCGCCGAGATCCTCGATCTGATCGACAGCGAGTTCCGCGGAAAGGGCGGATCGCGATGACCAAGGACCCGGCCCCTGCCACGACCCCGGCCCCTCCCAAGACCCCGACCCCTCGCACGGCCCCGGAACGAACGACTGCGGAAGAGACGGCGAGCACACCGATGAGCAACGAGGAGAAGCTGGTCGACTACCTCAAGTGGGTCACCGCCGACCTGCACGAGACGCGACAACGGCTCGCAGAACTGGAGGCGGCCGCCCAGGAGCCGGTCGCGATCGTCGGCATCGGCTGCCGCTACCCCGGCGGCATCCGCGGCCCCGAGGACCTCTGGCGGGTCGTCGACTCCGGCACCGACGTCATCGGGGACTTCCCCGACGGGCGGGGCTGGGACGTCGACACGCTGTACGACGCCGACCCGGACCGGCCCGGCACCTCGTACACCCGCCACGGCGCCTTCCTCCCGGACGCCGCCGAGTTCGACGCCGGCTTCTTCGGGCTGAGCCCGCGCGAGGCACTGGCCACCGACCCGCAGCACCGACTGCTGCTGGAGACCACCTGGGAGGCCTTCGAGCACGCCGGGCTGGACCCGCACACTCTGCGGGGCAGCCGGACCGGGGTGTTCGCGGGCCTGATGTACAGCGACTACGCGGCCCGGCTTCCGTACGTCCCCGAGGAGTTGGAGGGGTTCATCGGCAACGGCACGGCGCCGTCGGTGGCCACCGGTCGGATCTCGTACACCTTCGGCTTCGAGGGCCCGGCGGTCACCGTGGACACCGCCTGCTCCTCCTCGCTGGTGGCGCTGCACCTGGCGGTGCAGTCGCTGCGGCAGGGCGAGTGCTCGCTCGCCCTGGCCGGGGGCGCCACGGTGCTGACCACGCCGGGCCTGTTCACCGAGTTCAGCCGCCAGCGGGGGCTGTCCGCCGACGGCCGCTGCAAGTCCTTCGCGGCCGCCGCGGACGGTACGGGCTTCGGCGAGGGCGTGGCGCTGCTCGTGCTGGAGCGGCTGTCCGACGCCCGCCGCAACGGCCACCGGGTGCTGGCGGTGGTCCGCGGAAGCGCCGTCAACCAGGACGGCGCCAGCAACGGCCTGACCGCGCCCAACGGCCCGGCCCAGGAGGCGGTGATCCGCCAGGCGCTGGCCAACGCCCGCCTCACCCCGCAGGACGTGGACGCGGTCGAGGGGCACGGCACCGGCACCACGCTGGGCGACCCGATCGAGGCCCAGGCGCTGGTCAACACCTACGGCCGTGAGCGCGACCCGGGACGACCGCTGTGGCTGGGCGCCCTCAAGTCGAACATCGGGCACACCCAGGCCGCCGCCGGGGTCGCGGGCATCATCAAGGTGGTGATGGCGCTCCGGAACGGACGCCTGCCGCAGACCCTGCACGTGGACGAGCCGAGTCCGCACGTCGACTGGACCGGCGGGGTGCGGCTGCTGACCGAGCCGCGGCCCTGGCCTGCGGCCGAGCGCCCGCGCCGCGCCGCGGTGTCCTCCTTCGGGATCAGCGGCACCAACGCGCACGTGATCGTGGAGGAGGCGCCGGCCGTCGAGTCCGCACCGGCGGAAGCCGCGGAATCGGCGGAAGGTGCGGAAGCCGCCGGTGCGCGTTTTCCGCTGGTGCCGTGGGTGTTGTCCGGACAGGGCCGCCCCGCCCTCGCCGGGCAGGCCGCCCGGCTGCTCGACCACCTGCGCGCGCACCCCTCGTACGAGCCCGCCGAGGTGGCCCGGGCCCTGACCGCCCGCAGCGCGTTCAAGGACCGCGCGGTGGTGGTCGGCGAGGACCCCGAGGAACTGCTGCGCGGCCTGGAGACCCTCGCCGCGGGTGGCGCGGCCGCGTCGGTGGTCACCGGGCGGGCGGACCGCGGGGCCGGGACGGCCTTCCTGTTCACCGGCCAGGGCAGCCAGCGACTCGGCATGGGCCGGGAACTGTACGGCAGCCACCCCGAGTTCACCGCCGCCTTCGACGAGGTGTGCGCGCTGTTCGACCGACGGCTGGAACGACCGCTGCGCGAGGTGGTGTTCGCCGCGCCCCGCACCCCGGAGGCGGAGCTGCTGCACTCCACCCGCTACGCGCAGGCGGCGCTGTTCGCGCTGGAGACCTCGCTGTACCGGGTGCTGGAACACCACGGCCTGGTCCCGGACTTCGTGCTCGGGCACTCGGTCGGCGAGGTGGCCGCGGCCCACGCGGCCGGGGTGCTGGGCCTGGCGGACGCGGTGACCCTGGTCGACGAGCGTTCCCGGCTGATGCAGTCGGCCCGCTCGGACGGCACGATGCTGTCGGTGCAGGCCTCCGAGGAGGAGGTCCGCGCGTTCCTGGACGCGGACGGTGGCGGACGCTTCGCCGGGCGGCTGGAGATCGCGGCGGTCAACGGCCCGCAGGCGGTGGTGCTCTCCGGTGACGCCGATGCCGCCGCCGAGGCCCTGGCGCACTGGCGCGGCAACGGCCGCAAGACCAAGCGGCTGCGGGTCAGCCACGCCTTCCACTCCCCGCACATGGACGGCATCCTGGCGGAGTTCGGCCGCGCGATCGCGGGCCTGACGTTCCGACCGCCGACGATCCCGCTGGTGTCCAACCTGACCGGACGACCGGGCACCGCGGAGGAGTTGGGCAGCCCCGAGTACTGGGTGCGGCAGGTGCGCGGGGCGGTCCGCTTCCACGCGGGCGTCCGGTACCTGGCCGGGCAGGGCGTGCGGATCCTGCTGGAGCTCGGACCGGACGGGGTGCTGTCGGCGATGGCCGGGCAGAGCCTGCCCGCCGAACCACTGGTCCTCACCCCGGTGTTGCGCGCCGACCGCCCGGAGGGGCGGACCCTGCTGGCCGCGCTCGGCCTCGCCTGGGCCCACGGCCGACCGGTGGACTGGCACCGCCCCGTCCCCACGGACGGCACCGGCGCGCTGCCGCTGCCGACCTACGCCTTCCAGCGCCGCGGCTACTGGCTGCACGGCCCCGCCCGGCACGCCGACCCGGCCTCCGGGCGGGTCGCCGCGACCCCGGCGCCGGACGGTTCCCCCGTTCTCCCCGAGGCCCTCGGGGAGAACGCCGACGCCCCCGGGGGGACCGTCCTGCGCCGGCAACTCGCCGCCCTGGAAGCCGACGCGGAGCGCGAGACGCTGCTGCTCGACCTGGTACGGGGCTCGGCCGCCTCGGTGCTGGGGTACGAGTCGGTCGAGGAGATCGCGGCCGACGTCTCCTTCCTGGACGCCGGATTCACCTCCTTCACCGGCCTGGAGCTGCGCAACCTGCTCTGCGCGGCGACCGGCCTGGACCTGCCCGCGGTGATCGCCTTCGAGCACCCGACCCCGGCGGGCCTGGCGAAGCGGCTGCTCACCGAACTGACCGAGGAGGCCTCCGCCGCCGGGGAGGACGGGTCGGCCGACGGGTAGCACGGGCTAGAATCCGGGGAAAGGCCCCGGTACGGTGCTGCCCCCACGACCGGCGGGGGCAGCACCACGCCCAGTACGGCTAGAAGAAGGTGGCACCATGCGCGCAGACGCCCGCCGCAACTACGAGCGACTCCTCGCGGAGGCCAAGTCGGCCTTCGAGCAGCACGGCACCCAGGCCTCGCTGGACGACATCGCCCGCCAGGCCGGCCTGGGCAACGCGACGCTCTACCGCCACTTCCCCACCCGGGAGAGCCTGCTGGAGACGATGCTGCGGGACAGCCTCAAGGAACTCGGCGACACCGCCGAGGAACTGATGACCACCAAGTCCCCGGGCGAGGCCCTCGCCGCCTGGGTGCGCGCGGCGGTCGCGCACGCCACCCTCTACCGCGGCCTGGTCACCATGCTGATGGAGAGTCTCAAGGACGAGGCCTCCGACCTCAACAGCGCGTGTACCGCGATGCAGTCCTCCGGCCGCCTCCTGCTCGAACGCGCCCACCTCGCCGGTGAGGCCCGCCAGGACGTCACCGCGAACGGCCTCTTCACCCTGATCGCCTCCGCCGCCTGGGCCCGCGAGCACGCCCCCGAGGACAGCGACCAGGTCCTCGCCGTCCTCATCGACGGCCTCCGGCCCCGCCCCTGAGCCGCCCCCTCCCGCGGGACCGACCCCGGCCCGTCGAACCGGCTGTCGTCCGGCCGGCTGTCGTCCGGTCGGCCGGAGACCGGTCACGGCCGGTGGCCGAGCCCGTCCGGCACCTCGACGGTGGCGCCCGTGGCGAGCCCACCCGGCGCGACGACCGCGAGGCCGTCGGCGAGGGCCGGACCGCGCAGCATCGCCGGGCCGTCGAACGGCAACGGCACAGCGGCGCGGGCCGTGAGCTCCGTCAGCGGCCCGGCAAGGATGCGGCCGAGGACCCCGGAGAGGTCGGCGGGTGACGGCGGGCAGTGGCCGGCCCGCGCTGTTCCGGGCGGTCGCCCGCACCCGCTCCCACGGCATCCGGTGGGCGGCGGTGCCGTGTCGGTGCCGTACGCCGTGCGCGATCCGCTCGGGGAGCCCGTGACTCATGCCGCCCCCGCCTCCTCGGGTCGCTCCGCCACCCAGCGCCCGGCCGGTGCGGACACCGCGCGGTCGGCCTCCGTGACCGCCTCCACGGCGCTGCCGGGCCCCGTCGGCCGACCACCCGCCCGGAACCACCGGGCCACTCGCCGCCGCACGGCACTCGCCGGCGGGAGGCCCCACCGACGCCGTGCGGCTTCCGGCGCATACCTGCGCGGAAGCGCTGCGCCTGGCTACGCTGCGTGACCCCGCCGAGAGGCCGACCTCCGGTTGACAGGCCTCTCGACGACGAAGCTACGTTGAGTAGCACACCTCTCGCATGTTGTGACCAGCGCTGCCCGTCCCGCACCCCGCCGCTCGGAGCCCGACCATGACCAGAGCCCCCACCCGTCCCACCGCCGTGCCGTCCATCGAGCAGTTACCCCAACCGAAGCCGCGCACGAACACCGACACCCAGGGGGACGCGCTCGACGCCTTCACCCCCTCGATCAGCACGCTGCGCCTGCTCGCCGAGGGCAGAGACCTCCCCAACAAGCCGGTCGGCTCCTGACCCCCGAGCGCTCCGAGGAGACACCATGGAGAACCCCGCCATCAACGGCGCCACCAACGAACGCGCCCGCCAGCAGACCTGCCGGCAGCTGGCGCGCGAACTGCTGCTGGTCGGTCCGGACGACAAGGACCTGAAGCTGCGCTACCTCGACGTCCTGATCAAGGACGGCATCCCGGAGACGGACGAGTCCAAGGACGTGCTGATCGTCGGCGCGGGCATCGCCGGCCTGGTCGCCGGGAAGCTGCTCAAGGACGCCGGACACAACGTCACCATCCTGGAGGCCAACGCCAACCGGGTGGGCGGGCGGATCAAGACCTTCCGCTCCACCGACGACGAGGTGGACGGCCCGTTCTACGACCCGGAGCAGTACGCCGAGGCCGGGGCGATGCGGCTGCCCAGCTTCCACCCGCTCACCCTGGCCCTGGTCGACAGCCTCGGCCTGCAGCGGCAGCTCTTCTTCAACGTCGACGTCGATCCGGACACCGGCAACCAGAACGCGCCCGTGCCGCCGGTGGTCTACGAGTCCTTCGAACCCGGGAAGGTGTGGACGTACGGCGCGGACAGCCCGGACTTCCGCGAGCCGGCCAAGCGCTTCAACTCGTGGATCCGCGCCAACCGGATCCAGGCCCGGCGCAGCGAGTACACCGCCGACCCAAGCTGCGTCAACGAGGGCTTCCACCTCACCGGCGACGAGGTGCGGATCGCCGCCGCCGACATGGTCAACCAGGCACTCGAACCGGTCCGCGACTACTACTCGGTGATCAAGGACGGCAAGCGTGAGAACAAGCCGTTCGCCGAGTGGCTGGACGGCTGGGCCCGGGTGATCCACGACTTCGACGGCTACTCGATGGGCCGCTTCCTGCGCGAGTACGCGGGCTTCAGCGACGAGGCCATCGAGGCGATCGGCACGATCGAGAACATGACCTCGCGGCTGCACCTGTCCTTCTTCCACACCTTCCTGGGCCGCAGCGACATCAATCCCAAGGCCACCTACTGGGAGATCGAGGGCGGCAGCTGGAACCTGCCCCACGCGCTCGCCGAGGAGCTCCGGACGGAGCTGCGGATGGGCGAGCGGATGATCCGGATGGAGTACTGGGACACGCGCCGGGACGGCGGGGGCGCCCGGAGCGTCGGCCCGAACGGGCCGCAGGTCGCCGTCATGACCGTTCCCGAGCACGACCCGGAGGCCGAACCCACCGTCTGGACGGGCGACTTCGCGATCGTGACGGTCCCGTTCTCCGCCCTGCGGTTCGTCCAGGTGACGCCCCCGTTCTCGTACAAGAAGCGCCGGGCGATCATCGAAACCCACTACGACCAGGCCACCAAGGTGCTGCTGGAGTTCTCCCGCCGCTGGTGGGAGTTCACCGAGGCGGACTGGAAGGTCGAGCTCGACTCCATCGCGCCCGGCCTGTACGAGTACTACCAGCGGGCCGGCGAGGAGGACGCCGAGGCGGCCGTGGCCGCCGCCCACAACGGCCACCGGCCCCCGCGCAACCTGCCGGAGGTGCTGCTCGGCGCGCACGCGAGCGTGGACGAGCGCCGGATCAACCAGGGCCAGCGGGAGGCCTACCGGCACACCCCGCTGCTCCGGGCGAGCGTGCGCCCGGCCACCAACTGCTTCGGCGGCGGCTCGACCACCGACAACCCGAACCGCTTCATGTACTACCCCTCGCACCCGGTGCCCGACAGCGACGGCGGCGGTGTGGTGCTGGCCGGCTACAGCTGGTCGGACGACGCGGTGCGCTGGGACTCCATGGAGGACGACGAGCGGTACGTCTACGCGCTGCGCAACCTCCAGTCGGTGCACGGCCGGCGGATCGAGGTGTTCTACACCGGCTACGGGAAGACCCAGAGCTGGCTGCGCGACCCGTACGCGTTCGGCGAGGCGGCGGTGTACACCCCGCACCAGATGACCAGTTTCCACCTCGACGCGGTCAAGCCGGAAGGCCCGGTGTACTTCGCCGGCGAGCACGTCTCGCTCAAGCACGCCTGGATCGAGGGCGCGGTGGAGACCGCCGTGCGGGCGGCCATCGCCGTCCACGAGGCGCCACCGCCACCGCCCCCGGCGGAACCGGAGATCCGGCCCGAGGTGCGGGTCCGCGGGGAGCGTCGACAGGAGGCGATGAGCAGATGAGCGGCGAGCACGAATGGACGGTGGCCCGTTACCTGGCCACCAGACTGGAGCAGTTGGGCATCCAGTACCTGTTCGGGGTGCCGGGCGACTTCCTCGGCCCGTTCCTGACGATCATGCAGTCCACCACCAAGGTGCGCTGGATCGGCACCCCGACCGAGATGGGTGGCGGCTACGCCGCGGACGCGTACGCCCGGGTGCGGGGCGCCGACGCCGACCCGGACAAGGACGAGGTCGGCATCGGCGCGGTCGCGGTGACCTACGGGGTGGGCGCGTTCAGCCTGCTCAACACCATCGGCGGCGCGTACGTCGAGGACGTGCCGCTGATCGCGATCAACGCGGCGCCCTCGTACGAACAGTGGCTCAACCAGCAGGCGGTCGGCCTGCTCACCTCGCACATGAGCCCGCGCCGGGAGAGCAACCTGGACGTCTACCGGCAGGTCACGGTGGACGCGCAGGTGCTCTCCAACCCGGGGCTCGCGCCCTGGCAGATCGACAGCGCGATCACCGCGTGCCTGACCGAGCGCAAGCCCGTCTACCTGGAGGTGATGGAGGACCTCTGGCACGCGCCGTGCGAGCCGCCGCAGGGTGAACTCCGGTCTCACGAGCGGGTGCCCACCAAGCGGAACGAGGAGATGCTGGCCAAGGCGGTCGAGGCGGCGGTGGAGCTGATCGGGAAGTTCGGCACGCCGATCGTCTGGGCCGGCGAGGAACTCGTCCGCCAGCGGCTGGAGGCCGAGCTGTCGGAGTTCGTGCAGGCCACCCGGATGCAGTTCTGCACCACGGTCGGCGCGAAGTCCGTGGTCTCCGAACGGCATCCCCTGTTCGCCGGCGTCTACAACGGCAAGGCGAGCCTGCCGGAGATCCGGGAGACCTTCAAGAACGCCGGGTGCCGGATCGGCCTGGGGACCTGGTCCACGTCCAAGAACCTCGGCGGCGAGCAGTCGATCGGCGACGACTGGATCGTGGCGGCCCGCGGCGGTGTCAGCGTCGGCGCCACGTACTTCCCCGAGGTCCGACTCGGCCGGTTCATCACGGCGTTGCGCAACGCGCTGCAGGGACAGACCTTCCCGGCCGACCACTTCGCGCTGGCCCACGCGGCGGGCCTGGACGTCCCGGCCACCACGGCCGAGTTCCTGGAGTCGCTGAGCACCGACCGATACCCGGAGGAGCTCACGTACGACAGCTTCTTCGAGCACGTCAACCACTTCCTGGAGCACCAGGCCACCGGTGGGGACCCGCAGGCCCCCTCGCCGTTCACGGTGGTCTCGGACGCGGCGTTCGCGCTGATCGGTTCGATGAACCTGCGGATCACCGAGCGGGCCGGCTTCCTGGCGCAGAACAGCTGGCTGTCCATCGGCTACTCGGTCGGCGCGGCCACCGGCGTGGCACTGGGCCGGCAGAAGCCGCTGAAGCGGCCGCTGGTGTTCGTCGGGGACGGCTCGTTCCAGGAGATCTGCCAGGAGCTGTCCACCCATGTGCGCCACCACCTGCGGCCGGTGGTCTTCGTCCTGGACAACGAGGGCTTCTACGGCATCGAGCAGATGCTGGTCAGCCCCTGTTACTACAAGGACAAGCCGTCCGACGGCGCCGACTTCTACAACGTGCTGCACCCGTGGCGGTACGAGAAGCTGGCCGAGGTCTTCGGCACGGACAAGGACCGGATGCACGGGTACGAGCTCACCACCCACACCGAGCTCGAATCGCTCCTGCTGGACATCGCCGACCCCGGCAACGACATCAACCACGCGCCGATCCTGGCCCGCGTCCGGCTCAGCCGGCACGACTACCCGAGGGCGCTCCAGTACAAGATCGACGAGAAGTGCCTCGCGGCCGGAGGCGGCCCCGCGCGGGGGTGACCGCCGCCGCGAAGCCAGGGGCCTGAGCGGCTGGGAACGCGTCGTGGCGCGATGCCAAGGGGCCCGCACCGGGCGTGTGCTCGGTGCGGGCCCCTCACTGCTTGGCGGGTGCCGTGGCAGAAGAACTACAGCGGGCGAATGTTCTCGGCCTGCGGGCCCTTCTGGCCCTGCGTGACGTCGAACTCGACCTTCTGGCCCTCGAGCAGCTCACGGAAGCCGTTGGCGTTGATGTTCGAGTAGTGGGCGAAGACGTCGGGGCCGCCACCCTCCTGCTCGATGAAGCCGAAGCCCTTTTCCGAGTTGAACCACTTCACGGTGCCATTAGCCATTAAGAAATCTCCTTCAAGAGGCTGTCCGAAGCGCGCACAGCGCACGCCTCGAGTCGCCGCGGGAAGCACCCACCCGGGAAGAGCCGGGAAACAAAAATACGCCTGCGAATACATCAGCAGGCGCACACAAAGTTCATGGGAACCACTACTGCAACTAAAACGACTCTAGCAGGCCCGAGCGCGCTGCGGGCGAATTTTTCAACCCCGGTTTCGGAGAGATGCCCCCGGGGTCGCCGAACCGGAGCCGCCATGGGCATCAACACGCCTTGCCGGCAGTCTCGTTGCCACGACCCCGAGGTGTCGGCGCCGAGGGCCCGGAAGGATGATCCCCGCGGGCACGGCGAGGCCGGCCCTCGTCCCGACAGTCACCGCGCAACCGATCACGCCGCGCGCCGGCACCGCTCAGGGGCGTACCGGACGGCGCCCGCCGCATTACGCCCCACTCGAACTCGAGTGCGCCGAAAAGGGCCCGCTCCCGTGACTTCCGGCGCATACTGGAGGGGATGAAAGAATTCAGAGGAGCCCGCCGCCCACTGCCCAACAGCCCCTTCAAGGCCCCACCGCAGGTGCCCCGCAAGCATTTCGCCGTCGGTGACCGGGTCACCCACGACAGGTACGGCCTCGGCCGGGTCGTCGGCGTCGAAGGCGACGGCGACATCGCCGTGCTCGTCGACTTCGGTTCGCAGCAGGCACGCATCTCCCCGCCGTACAGCGCGCTGTTCGTACTCTGACCCGGCCGCCCCCGGCTCCCGCGCCCATGGTGCACACGCCACCGGGCGGAGCGCCCGGTGGCGTTGCCAGGTGGCGGGTCGGGGGTGTCCGTGCGGGCGGATTCCGACGGGCATCGATCAGCACAGCGCCCACCGCGCGGTGGACCGACACCCGGCCAACGCCGACTCGGCGAAACATCCACTTCCTGGCGCGGGCCGGATGCGGCGTGATCGCCGAACCGCCCGTGGGTGAACCACGGGGAATGGGTCACGGACCTGTCGAACACCCTGTCTTCTGCCGCGCAGCCGCGGCATGGCTGTTGCGAACCATGCACCTGGGCTGCCCTTCAAGAGTTGCCGAGAGGCCGCATACTCCGCAGCAGATGGATGCCGACTACCGCGCTTGAAGCGCACGATGGGCGGCGATCCGGTCGCGGTACCAGGCGTACGAGGCCTTCGGGGTGCGCCGCTGCGTCGTGAAGTCGACGTGGACGAGGCCGAAGCGTTGGTGGTAGCCCTCAGCCCGTCGGACAGGCTGTCATTGTGGCAAGACCTTGACCGAAAGGCACTGGCTCCCATCAAGTCAACTATCCGACGGAGGAGTTGACGCACTCTGCCAGCCCGTCCACGCCGCGGACCGCACCGGCGTGGACGACTCCGGCGCGGGCGCGCAGGCGGCGGAGCATCCGGGCGTCCTGGAAGCCGGCCGCGCGGGCGGCGGCCTCCGTGGTGGCGCCGTGCGCGATGAGGTGCTCTGCCCGCTCGACGCGCAGTTCCTGCTGGTAGCGCAGCGGGGTGAGTCCGGTGGCCTCGGTGAAGTGGCGGGTGAGGGTACGCTCGCTGACGCCCGACGCGCCGGCGAGGTCGGCGAGGCTGAGCCGGGCGGTGAAGCGGGCGTCGATCAGGTCCTGCACCCGGTGGACGGCGTCGACCAAGTGGGCGCGGTGCCGAAGCATCACGCTGACCTGCCGCTCGTCGCCGTTGCGGCGCGCGTAGACGACCATCTCCCGCGCGATCCGGGCGGCCGCTGCCGGCCCGTGCCGGACGGCGACCAGATGCAGGGCCAGGTCGATGCCGCTCGCGATGCCGGCCGAGGTCACCACCCGGTCGTCCACCACGTACAGCACGTCGCGCACTACCACCGTCCTCGGGTAGCGGCGAGCCAGTTCGTCCTGGAGGTCGTGGTGCGTGGTGCAGCGGCGCCCGTCCAGCAACCCCGCCCGGCCGAGCGCGTCCGCGCCCGCGCAGACGCTGGCGACCGTACCGCCGGCGGCGTGGTGGGCGGCCAGCCGCTCCAGCGTCGCCGGGGAGAGCTCCCCGTGTGCCCGCAGCGTCGACGCCCGCCAACCGGGGACCACGATCAGGTCGTCCGGCGTGAGCCGGGGCCACTCGGCGGAAGCCCGCAGCGTGAGCCCCTGCGCCGTGGGGACGTCCTCCTGCTCGGCCACGTAGCCGACCGCGTAGCCGAGCCCGTGGTCGGCCGCCGTCGAGAACACCTGGGCGGGCCCGGCGAGGTCCAGCAGGTGCAACTGCGGGACCAGCAGGAAGACGACACGGGTCACGATCCGGTCAACTCCTTCACAGTGGTGACGGTGGCGAAGCGGCCCGCCAGAGCGTACTCGGTACGGGCGATGATCTCCTCCGTGGAGAGCGTGCGCGGATCGGCAAGGATCTCGTCGAGACTGCGCCCGGCAGGCGCGTCGCGATGCTCGATCGGATGGGTGGCGGTCGCGTCGACCACGAACGTGACGGCGTAGCCGAGGTCGGCCGCCACCCGGGTGGTGGTCTCACAGCACTGCTCGGTGCGAATGCCGCTGACCACCAGTTCGCGGATCGCTTGCCGGGTGAGCAGCTGCTGCAGGTTGGTGGTGGTGAACGCGTTGTGCGAGGTCTTGGTGACGACCGGCTCACCCTCCATCGGCGCCAGCCCCTCCATCAGGCGGACGTGACCGAGGGCTGGGTCGAACACCGTCCCGGTGCCGGGCTCGGCGTGCAGGACCCAGACGACGAGGTCGCCCTTGGCCCGGGCGTGCTCGACGAGCCGGGCAACCTGCCCGACGATCCCGGGGTTGGAGACGGCCGCCCAGTTCTCGCGGCGGCGGAAGGATTCCTGGACGTCGATGACGAGGAGTGCGTTGGTCATGCCTCGATCCTCACCGCCGCGGGGTGCCCGGATGAAGACCCCATCGGGCCTGGATGCGGAACGATCCGGTCAGGGCGGGCTGAATGAGCGGCCGGAACGGACGCCGTCCAGGCCGGTAGGCCGCGGGCGCCGTTGCGGGGCTCCGCGGTGGGGGTTGGTGATGCCGCCGAGCACCCCACCGAGCGGTAGGGGCTGCGCGGCGCCGGCCGCCGGGTCATTTCGACGCCGCCGGAACGGTCACCGGCGACGAACCGCCGGGCACCAGCAGGTGCGGCGTCCCGCTGCCGTCCGCCGGCACGCTCCAGACGTCGGTGCCCTTCCCGTCCTGGGCCGGCAGCGCGTACCCGAGCGTCTCCCCGTCGAGCCAGGCCGCCTGGTCGTCCACGCTGCGCGACTCGGCCAGCGGGTGCTCGCGCAGTCCCGCCAGTTCCAGGACGTGGAGCCGCCAGGGCGCCGCCGGGTCGGCCGAGATCTTCTTCTTGAAGGCGATCCGGGTACCGTCCGGCGAGAGCGAGGGGCACTCGACGTTCTCCCGCAGTGTGCGGGCCGACCACGCCCGGAGGTCGCCCTCGACCAGGTGGGTCCGGCCGCCGGTCGAGACGGTGGCGTAGAAACGGTTGTCGTCCGAGGCGAAGTTGACGCCCCAGTAGTTGACGTCAGCGGCGTGGTGGCGGGCACCGTCGACGGTCAGCGGGATGGACTCGACCGACTTGACCAGATAGCCGGTGCGCAGGTCCAGGATCGACGTCCGGGTGGAAAAGGTACCCGCCGCGTAAGAGTCCCCCACGGCGAAGGTGGTCCAGGAAAGCAGTTGCCCGGAGGCCGACACCCGGGCCCGGTTCGGGATCCCGGGCACCGTCACCGTCTGGAGCTCGGTGAACCGTCGGTCGTACACCACCGCTTGGGTACGCGCCGGGGTGCCGGGCAGCGCCCGCAGGCACAGGGCCCGGTCTCCCCCGGCGTGGAAGCGGACACAGGACGGCCCGTCCGGCACCCCCGGGCTGCGGGCGACCCGCCCGCTGGCGGTGTCCCGGTAGTAGAGCCCGGGCTCGTCCAGGGTGAACGAGCTCTCCGCGGCGACGAGCCGCTGCCCGCCGTTGCGCTGCCGGGCGTGCAGCACGTACCCCAGCGAACCGCCCAGCAGTACCAGAGCGGCTGCGATCAGCACCACTGGACGCGCCTTCACGAGGCCTCCCTCTCCGGCAGGATCCGCCATGCTGCGACAAGTGCGGCGGCCAGCCCGAGTGCGGCCACCGCCAGGGCCGGGCGCGGCCCCCACCACGTCCAGGCCGCACCGAAGCCGGCCGCACCGACCAGCCGAGCGAGCGCCTGGCCGGTCTGCAGCACCGCGAGGCCGCTCGCGCGGCCGTCGAGCGGCAGCACCGGCCCGGCCAGTGCCATCAGCACGCCGTCCGTGGCGGCGTAGAAGACGGCGAGGAGCACCAGGACGAGTACGGCCGCCGGCCATCCCGGCGGGGCCATCAGGGTGAGGTAGGCGGCGAGCAGCGCGGCGTGCCCGCAGAGGAACGGAATGCGTCTCCCGGTCCGGTCCGCGATCCGGCCTGCCGGTACGGCCAGCAGCAGGTAGCCGGCCGCGGCGCCGAGCGGCATCAACGGGAAGAGCAGGGGCGGCAGGTCCAGGCCGCGTTGCAGCAGAAGGTAGAGGAAGGAATCGCCGATCGTCGCTGCCCCCAGTAGTGCGGCGGCCGTGACGACCCGCCGGAACACCGGGTCGCCGAGTGCCCTGCTCCTCCTCCTTCCGGTGAACGTCGACTCGGCGGCCGCTACCGCCGCCCCGGCCACCCCGGCCCCCGGCACCGCCCCCGCCGGGACGAACAGGACCAGCACCAGCACGCCGAACAGCCCGATGGCGAAGCTGACCACGAAGACCGCGTCGTACGCGTCCGTAGTCGCCCACAAAACCGCGAACGCGACCAGGGGTCCGAGCAGCGCCCCCGTGGTGTCCATCGCCCGGTGCACTCCGAACGCCCGGCCGAGCTCCTCCGGCGGTGCGCTGAGCGAGATCATCGCGTCCCGCGGCGCGGTCCGCACGCCCTTGCCGAGCCGGTCGGCGGCCAGCGCGGCGGCGATGCCGCCGGCCGCCCCGCCGGCCAGCAGCAGCCCGAGCCGCGAGAGCGCCGAGAGCAGGTAGCCGGCCCCGGCGACGGTCCGGTGCCGGCCGCCGCCGCGGTCGGCGAGCCTGCCTCCGAGCAGCCGGACCACCGCCGTGGCGCCGTTGAACAGCCCGTCGAGGAAGCCGAATTGCAGGGGTGAGAGGCCGAGGCCCAGCACCAGGTAGAGCGGCAGCACGGCGGTGACCATCTCCGAGGAGACGTCGGTGACCAGGCTGACCGCGCCGAGCGCGATGACCGTGCCGGGGACGCGCCGCCCCTGCCCGGCGGGGCGGGGCGGCGCGTCCGGACGGCGGCCGGTGGTGGCCAGGTACATCATCAGTGGCAGCTGTACTTCGGACTGGTGTCCTTGACCTGGCCGTCCGTTCCGACGTAGCTCCAGCCGTAGCCGGAGTCGGTGAAGTCCAGCTTCAGCACGCCGTACTCGCCGCTGATCCGCTTCTGGCTGTTCGGCTGGACCTGCTCGATCGGGTACGGCTCCGCGCCGCCCATGCCGCCGACGATCTCCACGATCCCGTCCGCGGTGGCCTTCCCGTCCGGGTCCTGCGGGGCGAACCGCTCGTAGTGGTGGTCGTGCCCGTTCAGCACCAGGTCGGCCTTGGCGCCGTAGAGGATCTTCCACACGGGCCGGGAGACCGGGTCGTTGCCGTGCCCGCCCGAGGAGTACAGCGGGTGGTGCCAGTAGGCGGCCACGCACTTCTTCGCGTTGGCCGCGAGGTCGGCCTTGAGCCAGTCGATCTGGGCGCTCTGGTCGAAGGCGTTGGAGTCCAGGGCGACGAAGTGCCAGTTGCCCTCGTCGAAGCTGTACCAGCTCTTTCCCTGCGGGTAGGCGATGCTGCCGAAGTACGCCTTGTACCCGGCGAGCGACCCGGCCGGGTCGTAGGTCTCGTGGTTGCCCGGCACCGGGTGGGTCTTCGCCTTGAACGCCCCCCAGGTCTTGTCGTAGTAGTTGCGGAAGTCCGCCAGCCGGGCGTCGTCGTACTGGTTGTCACCCATCGTCAGGTAGAACCTCGGGTTGATCCGCTGGGCCAGCGCGGCCGTCTTCGGATGCGCACAGCCGCTGTCCGAGGCGGTGCACTGCGCGGCGATGTCGCCCGCCGCCACCACGGTGAACGCCCCACCCGGCGTGGTGCCGGTCGGTGACGGGCCGGTCGGTGACGGGCCGCCGTCCGGCACCCCGTACACCTGCATCTCGAACAGCGAGTACCCGTACGACGTCCCGCGCGCCGTCCCGTACATCCGGACGTAACGGCCCCTGGCGCCCAGCCCCGGCCAGTCGTCCGTCCCGCCGTTCCCGGCCTTCTCCTCCGCCACCGTCGTCCAGGTCACGCCGTCCGCCGACACCTCGACCCGGTACGCCTTCGCGTAGGCGGCCTCCCAGCTCAGCTTCACCCGCGAGATCCCCGCGCTCCCTCCGAGGTCCACCAGCAGCCACTGCGGGTCCGCTCCCTCCGCACTCGCCCACCGCGTGGAGGTGCTCCCGTCGAACGCCTTCCCCGCCGCGTACGACGACCCCTCGGCGGACGAGGCCGTCGCGGCCTTCCCCTGCGAGATCAGCGGATCGCCCGCCGCCCCCGCCCGCTCGGACCAGCCGAGCAACAGGCCGCCGAGCAACGCGAGCACAGCGGCGAATACTCCGACACGAACAGGCCTTGCCGAGACACCCAGACGCATCCCTGACTCCATGACCTTGAGAAACGGCGAGAGCTGGACTCCGGTCCACACCACACGAACTCACCGGGAAGCGGCGTCACACCGCCGCGGCGGCCGGGTCAGAGCTCTCACTGAGCGCGTCACGCCCCTCCTGCACGGACGCCGCGCCAAGCCGCCAGCCGACAGCGTAATAGAAAGTAAAGTTCCCTATCAATAGGGCGGCGACGCCGTACCGCCGCCCGCATCGTCCCGCCGCCCGGCCCGAGTGCCTTACAAGGCAGCTTGATTGACGGTCCGTCATGATCCACCGCCGCAGACCGTTCCCTGGTGCCGCGACGCGATCGCGGCACCAGGGGTACGAGGCCTTCGGCGTGCACGCCGCACTGGCCGACTTCGTCCGGCCGTGCTCGGCCCCGCCGCTCACAGAGCGCACATGAGTCGCTCACAACCCGCAGGGAAGGACCAGGTCATGGCCTCCAGTGCGCCCCGCCGCCCGGCGCAGCCGCCGAACTCGATCACGGCCCCGGTCCCCGACCGATCTGTCCGACCTCGATCCACGCCGGCGCGCCGACCGTCAGAGCGCGAAAGACAGCCCGGCATCGGCGTCAAGGCTGGCATCAGCGGCCTGAGGCGCCCGGCAACCCAGGCCTAACGAGCCCACCGCGCCCGGTGGGCGGCGATCAGGTCGCGGTACCAGGCGTACGAGGCCTTCGGGGTGCGCCGCTGCGTGGCGAAGTCGACGTGGACGAGACCGAAGCGTTGGTGGTAGCCCTCGGCCCATTCGAAGTTGTCGAGGAGGGACCAGGTGTAGTAGCCGCGGACGTCGATGCCCTCGGCGGCGGCCCGGGCGAGGGCGTCAAGGTGGGCGGCCATGAAGTCGATGCGGGGCTGGTCGGGTTCGACGGACTCCTCGACGGAGCAGCCGTTCTCGGTGACGGTGAGGGGCGGGAGGGCCTTGCCGTAGGTGTCGCGGAGGTCGAGGAGGAGGCGGGTGAGGGCGTCGGGGACGACGGGCCAGCCGAAGGCGGTGTGGGGGACGTCGGGGATGTCGACGAGGTCGAAGGGCAGGCCGGGTTCGGTGGGCGCGGCGACGCGGGTGGGGTTGTAGAAATTGAGGCCGAGGCCGTCGAGGCCGGGTGTGTGGATGAGGTCGAGGTCGCCGTCGCGGACGGCGCCGAAGATGTCGTCGGGGACGCCGAGGGCGGAGAGGTCGGGGTAGCGGCCGAGCAGGGCGGGATCGGTGAACAGCCGGTTGTGGAGGGCGTCGTAGGCCTGGGCGGCGGCCGTGTCCTCGGCGGAGTCGGAGGCCGGCTCGACCGGGGTGAGGTTGTTGGAGAGCATCACCTCCAGCCCGCGCTCGTGGAGGATCGAGGCGGCCAGGCCGTGGCCGAGGAGCTGGTGGTGGGCGGCCGGGAGGGCCTCGAACATCAGGGTGCGGCCCGGGGCGTGGGTGCCCAGGGCGTAGCCGAAGACGGTGTGGACGAAGGGCTCGTTGAGGGTGATCCAGGCGGGGACGCGGTCGCCGAGGCGGTCGGCCATGACGGTCGCGTACTCGGCGAAGCGGTACGCGGTGTCGCGGTCGAGCCAGCCGCCGTCGTTCTCCAGGCCCTGCGGGAGGTCCCAGTGGAAGAGGGTGGGGAGCGGCGTGATGTCGGCTTCCAGCAGTGCGTCCACCAGCCGGTCGTAGAAGGCGAGTCCGGCCGGGTTGACGGCACCGGCGCCGGTCGGCAGGACGCGGGACCAGGAGACGGAGAAGCGGTAGCCGTCCAGCCCGAGGCCCTTCATCAGGGCGATGTCCTCGGGGTACCGGTGGTAGTGGTCGCAGGCCACCGCGCCCGTGTGGCCGTCGCGGACGGCTCCCGGCCGGGCGGCGAAGGTGTCCCAGACGGAGGGCCCGCGGCCGTCCTCCTCCACCGCCCCCTCGATCTGGTAGGCGGCGGTGGCGGCACCCCAGCGGAATCCCGCCGGCAGGTCGTAGCGGTCCGGCATGACAGCCTCCTGACGTAAACGTGAGGGACACTCATGTTACTGGCGCGGCATCGAAACGCCAGAGGGCGACCGGCTGACGGTAGCCGCCGACGATCGAGAAGGGACCGCTCGCCGCGGGGGGGGGGGGGGGGGGCCGGGGGGCCCCCCCCCCCCCCCCCCCCCCCCCCCCCCCCCCCCCCCCCCCCCCCCCCCCCCCCCCGCCCCCCCCCCCCCCGCCCCCCCCGCCCCCCCCCCC
>NZ_JBICYZ010000100.1:0-29221 GCF_043201465.1 Kitasatospora sp. NPDC048298 | reverse complement strand
GCCGATGGTACTGCAGGGGGGACCCTGTGGGAGAGTAGGACGCCGCCGAACAATTCTTCTGAAAAGCCCCTGATCCATTCGGATCAGGGGCTTTTTGCGTTACCCTCTGCCAATGCAGAACCTGACCCTGACCTGGCAGTCCGCCGGGGCCGCCGCCGTCGGTCTCCACGCGGGCGCGTACGCCGCGGCGAAGGGACGGAAGCCGGCGCTGTCCGCGCTGCTGCGGGAGGCCGGCACGCTGTTGGCACTGTTCGCGCTCTGGCAGCTGGTCGGGCACCTGTCGGTGATGAGTACGGACCACGCGCTGGACCGTGCGAGCTGGATCCACCACACCGAGCAGGTGATCGGGCTGCCGGACGAGGCCTCCTGGCAGAAGGCGGTCACGCCCTACCCGGTGCTGGTGAGGCTGGCGAACTACTACTACGCGGTCATGCACTTCGCCGTGATGCTCGCCGTCCTGCTCTGGGTGTTCGTGCGGCACCGCGAGCGCTACGCGTGGGTGCGCAACACGGTGGTGATCACGACCGCGGTCTGTCTGCTGGTGCAGTTCATCCCGGTGGCGCCGCCGCGGATGCTGCCGGAGAGCGGCTTCGTCGACGTGGCCGCCCAGTACGGGCAGTCGGTGTACGGCGGCGCGGTCGGCGGTGTGGTGGTGGCCGACCAGCTGTCGGCGATGCCCTCGGTGCACGTCGCCTGGTGCGTGCTGGCGGCGGTCGCGGTGATCCGGGTGTCAGGCAGTTCACTGCGATGGGTGATGGTGCTGCATCCGGTGCTGACGGTGGCGGTAGTCGTGGTGACGGCCAACCACTTCTGGTCGGACGGCATCGTGGCCGTGGCGATCCTGCTCCTCGCCTACTCCGTGCTGGCGTTGGCGGCACGCCGACGGGGCCGGGTCTCCGCCGGGGCGGAGGTCCGGCCCCGCGGCACCGCCGAGGAGCGGCTGGAGCAGGTCACCTGAGCGGCAGGGCGACCTTCCCCCAGGCGCCGTTGCTCAGCGCGGAGGTGGCCCAGTACCAGGCGGCGAGCCCGGAGACGGCCGCGATCCAGCCGGCGGCCTTGCCCAGCCCGCCGTAGCCGCCGAAGGTGGCGATGGCGGAGAGCAGCAGGGAGACCGTCAGCAGGCCGTAGACGACGCGGCTGAGCAGGCCCGCGCCCCAGCTCGCGGCGGTGAGGGTGAGGGCGAGCAGGGCCCAGAGCAGCAGGAAGAGGCCGGCGGCGTTCTTGCCGGCCCCGCCGGCCGCGGACCAGGTCGCCCAGAAGGCGCCGAGGCTGGTGAAGGCGGTTCCGGTGAAGCCCTCGCCGCCGCGGAGCTGCCAGAGGCCCGCGATGAAGAGGGTGACGCCGCCGAGCAGATGGGCGAGGTGGGCCGCGCTCCCGACGCCGGCGCCGTGCAGGACGCCGGTGGAGAGCAGGCCGTAGGCGAGCAGTGTCAGGCCGAGCGCGAGGTAGCCGAGGTTACCCGCGTCGGCGCCGGTGGATCGGGCGTTCGTTGCCCCGGTAGCGTCGTTGCTCACCGGAGGCTCCTTTCACTCTGGGCGCGCGCAGGGCGCGGTGACGCCGTGGTGTCGTCAGGAGGAGTGGAGGCGGGTGGAGATGAGCGGATGCGCGCGACCGCGCCGAGGGCGCACGGCGGTGAGCGTGCGCGGGCCGCGGTCGGAGGTGAGGGGCCGTCGGACGTGCCGGGCCTGCGGAGAGCCCGCTGGTCGCGTCCCCGGCCGGGGGAATTCCCGGTGAGATCGGTCTACCCGACCCGGCCTGCTTGTACCATTGTGAATATAACAATTTGTGACTGCGTCAGTACGGCATGAGCCGCGGGGGCCTCACGCCTTGCGCTGGGTGGGCACCCGCAGGGTCAGGATCGCCATGTCGTCCGACGGCGGCTCCGGGGCGAAGCGCTCGACCGCGCGCTGCACCCGTGCCGCGACCGCGCCGGCGGTCAGGCCGGTGCAGCCGGTGAGCACCTCGGCGAGGCCGTCGTCGCCCAGCATCCGGCGGCCCTCGCGGCGTTCGGTGACCCCGTCGGTGACGCAGAGCAGGACCTCGCCGGGGGCGAGCACCAGGTGTTCGGCGGTGAGGTCGAGGTCGTCCATGACGCCGAGCAGCGGCTGCGGGGTGGCGGCGCGGTCGACCTGGCCGTCGGTGCGCAGCCGCAGCGGCAGCGGGTGGCCGGCGCAGACCAGGGAGAGTTCGGTGCTGCCGTCCGGGCGGGGCGTCAGCTCGCCGTAGAGCAGGGTGAGGAAGCGGCTGCGCGCGCCCTCGTCCAGGATGGCCGCGTTGAGGCGGCGCAGCACCTGCGGGGCGTCAAGGCCCTCGCGGGCGAGCAGCCGCAGCGAGTGCCGGGCCAGGCCGGTGACCGAGGCGGCCTCGGGGCCGGTGCCGCAGACGTCGCCGATGGCGAAGCCGTAGGTGCCCTCGCGGATGGTGAACAGGTCGTAGAAGTCGCCGCCGACCTCGTTGCCCTCGCCGGCCGCCTGGTAGTAGACGTCCACCTCGACGCCGGGGATCTCCGGCAGGTCCGGCGGGAGCAGGCTGCGCTGGAGGGCCTGGCTGGTGGCGGTGCGCTCGGAGTAGAGGCGCGAGTTGTCCAGGGCGAGGGCGGCCCGGCGGGAGAGGTCCTCGGCGAGTTCGAGGATCTCCTGGCGGAACCGGACGCCGGCCGGGACGCCGAGCGCCAGCAGGCCGATCACGCGGTTGCGGGCGGTCAGCGCGAGGACGACGGTCTCGCCGAGCAGGCCGGCGAGTTCCGGGCCGTCGGTGAGGCCGCCGGCCTCGGCGGTGTCGGCGGGGGCCGTCCAGAACCGGACGCCGTGGGTGGGGCCGGTCTCCGGGACGGGGGTCTTGTCGAGCAGGTCGCGCAGCGGGTCGATGCGGTCCTCGTCCTCGTGCAGGACGAAGGCGAGCCGGGCCGGGGAGGAGTGGTCGGCGGTGGTGTAGACGGCGCACCAGGAGGCGAGGGTGGGGACGGCCATCTGGGCCATCAGGGCGAGGGTCTGCTCGTGTTCGAGGGTGCCGGCCAGCAGGTCGGAGGCCTCGACCAGGAAGGAGAGCGAGCCGCGGCGGAGCCGTTCGAGCTCGGTCAGCCGGGTGCTCTCGACGGCGAGGGCGACCCGGTCGGCGGCGAACTGGAGGCGCAGCGCGTCCTCGTTGTCGTAGCGGCCCGGCAGGGCGGCGGCGATGCCGAGCGAGCCGATCAGCCGGCCCTCGACCTTGAGCGGGACGGTGATCAGGGAGCGCATGCCGCTGTCGGAGAGCAGCGGCAGGCCGGTGGGCCGGGCGGAGAGGTCCTCGTGGACGGAGGGCAGTCGGGCGGAGTCGTAGCGGTTGCCGGTCCCGACCGGGAAGCGGGCGTGCCGGCGGTGTCCGGTGGTGAGGCCGGTGGCGGCGCGGACCTCGAACTCGGCCTCGTCGTCGGTGGTGAGCAGCAGGTACGCGGCGTCGCCGTCGAGCAGGTCGCGGGCGCGTTCGACGGTGCGCTGGAGCAGGGTGTCGAGGTCGTCGGTGGCGACCGGACCGGCCAGCAGGTCGAGCCGGGGGCCGGCCTGCTCGGGGCGCTCGCCGGGCAGGGCGCGGGCGGGGGAGCGCAGCACGGCTCTGTCGGGTTCGAGGACGAGCAGACAGAGCGTGGAGGGGACGCCCTCGGTGTCGCGCAGCCGGACCTGGACGCCGTACACCTCGACCTCGCGGCCGTCCTGGCGGCGGATGCCGTAGCCGCCCTCCCAGCGGGCCATCCGCAGGGTGTCGGTCAGGCCCAGGCCGCGGGCCGCGGGCTGCGGCCAGACCGCGAGGTCGGCCCAGGGGAGGCCGAGGACGGCGGCGGCGGGGTACTGGAAGAGCGCCTCGGCGTCCGGGTTCCAGGCCAGCACCCGGCCGTCGTCGTCGAGTTGGACGACGGCGACGTGCACCGGTCCCGGGCCGCTGGGCAGGTCGCTGCCGGGGGTGGCGGGAACGGCGTAGCGGGTGCCGAGCACGTGTGCGGGCAGGGTGAGGCGGAACCAGACGGTCTTGCGGCCGGCCGCGTACTCGACGCCCCACCGTTCGGCGAGGGCGGAGCACATCAGCAGGCCGCGGCCGCCCTCGCCGTCCGGGTCGGCGTAGCGGTCGGAGTCGGTGACCGGACCGTCGCCGAGCGAGGGCAGGCCGCGCTCGGGGTGGTGGTCGGTGACCTCGATCCGGACGCTCTCCTCCTCGCGCAGGCAGCAGACCTCCGCGGCGGTGCCGGCGTGCACGACGGCGTTGGTGACGAGCTCGCTGACCAGCACGACCGCGTCGTCGACGACCTCGGGCAGGCCCCAGCCGAGCAGCGCGTCCCGGACGAAGCCCCGCGCGGCGGCCGCGGACCGGCCGTCGGGGTCGAAGGTGGCGGCTGCGCGCGCGGTGACCACGTTGCCACTTCTCCTCTGCTGCTCTTGCCCTGGCTGTCCGGGGTGCGGCGCCGAATCCCCGTGCGCGCCGTCGGGGTGATCGGCGGCGCTGGGTCGGGTCGTGGCCCGGTGCAGCGCTCCACCCTACTTTCCGCTTGGTTCCCCGTGGGGGCGGGGAGTCGAAACAGGCACCAGAGGGTGATTCTGCCCACCCTGTTTCGGACGGTGCGGTACCAACCGAGCGCAACCGGCCGTGCACCCGGTGCCAGTGCTGCCAGACTGGGGGGTCCGCGACGGCCGGTGCGAGCAGTACGGTCGTGTGGGTGCCGGCGCGTCGAGGGCCGCCGGTACGCAGCCCAGCCGGGTCGGTGCCCGGGTGCGTGCCGCACCGGCACGGTCGGTCACCGGACAGTTCACGATGTGGGAGGGGCCCGTTGAGTTCGGCCACCAAGGACGCAACCGGAACGACGCCGCCCGCCTCGCGCGGTGGGCGCCCCGGGGCCGTGCCGCGGAACGCGGCCGGCCGTCGGGCGAGCCACAACCGTGGCGCGGAGCCCGCCGAGCTGCGCAAGCTGCTGTCGGCGCTGACCGCGATGCGGGACGGCAACTTCCGCCGCCGGCTGACCGTCCCGGGGGACGGGCCGCTGGCCGAGATCGCGGCGGTGTTCAACGAGGTCGCCGAGCGCAACCAGCACCTGACCGGTGAACTGGCGCGGGTGCGGCGGGCGGTGGGCCGCGAGGGCCGGCTGAACGAGCGGCTGGAGACCGGCGCGGGCGAGGGCGCCTGGATGGCGGCGGTCGACAACTGCAACGCGCTGATCGACGACCTGGCCCGTCCGATGGCCGAGGTGGGCCGGGTGCTCACCTCGATCGCCGAGGGCGACCTGGACCAGAAGATGGAGCTGCGCTCGCTGCACAGCAACGGGGTGAGCCACCCGCTGCGCGGCGAGTACCTGAAGATCGGGCGGACCGTCAACGGGCTGGTGGACCAGCTCTCCGAGTTCACCGACGAGGTGACCCGGGTGGCCCGCGAGGTCGGCACCGAGGGCAAGCTCGGCGGCCAGGCCAAGGTCCGCAGCGTGTCCGGCAGTTGGAAGGACCTGGCGGACTCGGTCAACACCATGGCGGGCCGGCTGACCGCCCAGGTGCGCAACATCGCCCAGGTGACCACGGCGGTGGCCAAGGGCGACCTCTCCCGCAAGGTCACCGTCGAGGTGGCCGGCGAGATGCTGGAGCTGAAGAACACCGTCAACACGATGGTGGACCAGCTGAACGGATTCGCCGCCCAGGTCACCGCGGTGGCCAGGGACGTGGGGACGGAGGGCCGGCTCGGCGGTCAGGCCCAGGTGCCGGGCGTGGCCGGGGTCTGGCGGGACCTGACCGACTCGGTGAACTTCATGGCCGACAACCTGACCGGCCAGGTGCGCAACATCGCCCAGGTGACCACGGCGGTGGCGCGCGGGGACCTCTCGCAGAAGATCGAGGTCGACGCGCGCGGCGAGATGCTGGAGCTGAAGAACACCGTCAACACGATGGTCGACCAGCTCTCCGGCTTCGCCGAGCAGGTGACCAGGGTGGCCCGCCAGGTGGGCACCGAGGGACGGCTCGGCGGTCAGGCGCAGGTGCCCTGGGCGGCCGGGGTCTGGCGGGACCTGACCGACAACGTCAACTTCATGGCGAACAACCTCACCGATCAGGTGCGCAACATCGCCCAGGTGACGACCGCGGTCGCCAAGGGCGACCTGTCGCAGAAGATCCAGGTGGACGCGCGCGGGGAGATCCTGGAGCTGAAGAACACCATCAACACGATGGTGGACCAGCTGGGCGCCTTCGCGGACGAGGTCACCCGGGTCGCCCGGGACGTCGGCACCGAGGGCATCCTCGGCGGCCAGGCCAGCGTGCCCGGCGTGGCCGGGATCTGGAAGGACCTGACCAACTCCGTCAACCTGATGGCCAACAACCTGACCAGCCAGGTCCGGAACATCGCCGAGGTGACCACCGCGGTGGCCCGCGGCGACGTCTCCAAGAAGATCACCGTCGACGCCCGGGGCGAGATCCTGGAGCTGGTGACCACCGTCAACACGATGGTGGACCAGCTGTCGGCGTTCGCCGACGAGGTGACCAGGGTCGCCCGCGAGGTGGGCACCGAGGGCATCCTGGGCGGCCAGGCCCGGGTGCGCGGGGTGTCGGGCATCTGGAAGGACCTGACCGACAACGTCAACTTCATGGCGTCGAACCTGACCGGACAGGTGCGCAACATCGCCGAGGTCGCCGGTGCGGTGGCGCGCGGCGACCTCTCCAAGAAGATCGCCGTCGACGCGCAGGGCGAGGTGGCGGCGCTCGCCGCGACCCTCAACACCATGGTCGACCAGCTGTCCTCCTTCGCGGTGGAGGTCACCAGGGTGGCCCGCGAGGTCGGCACCGACGGCACTCTGGGCGGCCAGGCGAGCGTGCCGGGCGTGGCCGGGATCTGGAAGGACCTGACCGACAACGTCAACCAGATGGCCAACAACCTCACCGGTCAGGTGCGGAACATCGCGCTGGTGATCACCGCGGTGGCCCGCGGCGACCTCTCGCAGAAGATCGACGTCGACGCGCGTGGCGAGATCCTCCAGCTCAAGACGAACATCAACACCATGGTCGACCAGCTCTCGGCCTTCGCGGACGAGGTCACCCGGGTCGCCCGCGAGGTGGGCACCGACGGACGGCTCGGCGGCCAGGCCCGGGTGCCCGGCGTGGACGGCACCTGGCAGGACCTCACCGAGTCGGTGAACGAGCTGGCCAACAACCTGACCCGGCAGGTGCGCGCGATCGCCCAGGTCGCCACCGCGGTCACCAGGGGCGACCTGAGCCTGCGGATCGACGTGGACGCCGCGGGCGAGCTCGACGAGCTCAAGGACAACATCAACCAGATGATCGCCAACCTGCGCGAGACCACCCGCACCAACCAGGAGCAGGACTGGCTCAAGACCAACCTGGCCCGGATCTCCGGCCTGCTCCAGGGCCGCCGGGACCTGGAGGCGGTCGCCTCGCTGATCATGACCGAGCTGACCCCGGTGGTCTCCGCCCAGCACGGCGCCTTCTTCCTCGCCCAGCCGGCCGGCCGCACCGCCGAGCTGATCACCGAGGACGACGACGAGAACGACACCGTGCTGCGCCTGATCGGCAGCTACGGCTACCAGCGGCGGGCGATGCCGACCACCTTCCGGCCCGGCGAGTCGCTGATCGGCCAGGCCGCGGTGGAGAAGCGGGCGATCATCCTCAAGGAGGCGCCGCCCGGGTACCTGAAGATCGCCTCCGGGCTCGGCGAGGCCTCCCCGGCCCACATCGTGGTGCTTCCGGTGCAGTTCGAGGGCCGGCTGCTGGGCGTGATCGAGCTGGCCACCTTCAGTTCCTTCACCACCGTCGCGCTGGACTTCCTGAACCAGATCGCCGACCTGATCGGCGTCACCGTCAACACCATCAGCGTCAACACCAAGACCGAGGGCCTGCTGTTGGAGTCCCAGCGGCTGACCGCCGAACTCTCGATGCGGTCCGCCGAGTTGGAGGCCCGCCAGGAGGAACTGGAGCGCACCAACGAGGAGTTGCAGGAGAAGGCCGAGCAACTCGCCCAGCAGAACCGCGACATCGAGATCAAGAACGGCGAGATCGAGGAGGCCCGGCAGGTCCTGGAGGAGCGGGCCGAGCAGCTCGCCCTGGCCTCCCGGTACAAGAGCGAGTTCCTCGCCAACATGTCGCACGAGCTGCGCACCCCGCTCAACTCGCTGCTGATCCTGGCCAAGCTGCTCTCCGACAACAACGAGGGCAACCTCTCGCCCAAGCAGGTCGAGTTCGCCGACACCATCCACGGCGCGGGCTCCGACCTGCTCCAGCTGATCAACGACATCCTCGACCTGTCCAAGGTCGAGGCCGGCAAGATGGACGTCCGCCCGGCCCGGATCGCCCTGGTCCAGCTGGTCGACTACGTCGAGGCGACCTTCCAGCCGGTCGCGCTGGACAAGAACCTGGACTTCGCCGTCCGGGTCTCGCCCGCCCTGCCGGTCACCCTGCACACCGACGAGCAGCGGCTCCAGCAGGTGCTGCGCAACCTGATCTCCAACGCGGTGAAGTTCACCGACTCCGGAGCCGTCGACTTCTCGATCCGCCCGGCGGGCGCGGAGGTCCCGCAGCACGTGCGCGAGCGGCTGCTGGAGTCCGGCTCGATCAAGGGCCCGGACGACGATCTGATCGCCTTCGCGGTCTCCGACACCGGCATCGGCATCCCCGGCAACAAGCTGCGGGAGATCTTCGAGGCCTTCAAGCAGGCCGACGGCACCACCAGCCGCAAGTACGGCGGCACCGGCCTCGGCCTGTCCATCAGCCGCGAGATCGCCCGGCTGCTCGGCGGCGAGATCCACGCCGAGAGCGAGCTGGGCAAGGGCTCCACGTTCACGCTCTACCTGCCGCTGCGCACCGAGGCCCCGGAGACCGTCGGCGAGCCGCGCCAGGGCGCGCCGAACGGCCTGACGCCGCGTGCCTCGGTCGGGGTGACCCCGGTGGGCCTGCCGGTGCCGGTCGGCGAGAACCCGGCCGACCACTGGGCCCAGGAGGTCCGCGAGCTGGCCGAGGAACGCCGCCGGGGCGCGCTGGAGCGCCGCCGCAGCGCCGCCCTGGAGAGCGCCGCCGGACCGCGGACGATGGAGCCCGCCCCACCCCGTCCGGTCGACGGGGGCCGCCGCTTCGACGGCCAGCAGGTGCTGATCGTGGACGACGACGTCCGCAACGTGTTCGCCCTCACCAGCGTGCTGGAGCAGCACGGCCTGACCGTCCTGTACGCGGAGAACGGCCGCGAGGGCATCGAGATGCTGGAACAGCACGAGAGCGTGGCGCTGGTCCTGATGGACATCATGATGCCGGAGATGGACGGCTACGCGACCACCGAGGCGATCCGCCGGATGCCCCAGTTCGCCGGCCTGCCGATCATCGCGCTGACCGCCAAGGCGATGAAGGGCGACCGGGAGAAGTCGCTGCAGGCGGGCGCCACCGACCACATCACCAAGCCGGTGGAGACCGACCACCTGCTGTCGGTCATGCACGAGTGGTTGAGCGGGAACCGCGCGTGATCGCGAAGGGAGGAGTGAACCCCGGGCCGGGCCCCGGGGTTCACTCCGGCCGGGCGGTCGGTTTGCTGGCGGTCAGGCCCGGGAACCGGGTAGGGTCACCGATCGTTGCGAACAGTGACCGGACGGCGACACGCTGCTGAGCGTGCGCCGGAGCACTGGCAGCGCGCCGCTCCGGATCGGTCACGACGGGGCGATGTGCCGGGCGAGGGGGTGCGGCTAGCATGACCGGGGTAGCGGTGGGCAGTACGCGGGTGCCTGCACCGGGCGGCAGGCAGGCGACAGGAGGGCGAGCCCTGATGCAGAAGGCCAAGATCCTCCTGGTCGACGACCGACCGGAGAACCTGCTGGCGCTGGAGGCGATCCTCTCGGCCCTGGACCAGACACTGGTCCGCGCGGCCTCCGGTGAGGAGGCGCTGAAGGCGCTGCTCACCGACGACTTCGCGGTGATCCTGCTGGACGTCCAGATGCCGGGGATGGACGGCTTCGAGACCGCCGCCCACATCAAGCGCCGCGAGCGCACCCGGGACATCCCGATCATCTTCCTGACCGCGATCAACCACGGCCCGCACCACACCTTTCGCGGCTACGCGGCCGGCGCGGTGGACTACATCTCCAAGCCCTTCGACCCGTGGGTGCTGCGCGCCAAGGTCTCCGTCTTCGTCGACCTGTACGCGAAGAACTGCCAGCTGAAGGAGCAGGCGGCGCTGCTGCGCCTGCAGCTGGAGGAGGGCGGCGACGGGCAGGCCCTCGGCGGCGCGCTGCTGGGCGAGCTGTCCGCGCGGCTGGCGGCGGTCGAGGAGCAGGCCGAGGCGCTCGGCAAGCAGCTGGACGGCGGCGAGGACGCCGGGGTGGCCGCCACCGCCGCGCACCTGGAGCGCAAGCTCGCGGGGCTGCGCCGGGCCCTGGACGCGATGCGCCCGGGCAGTTCCTGATCCCTGCCGCCGGTTCACCCGTCCGGGTGGTCGTGATGCGGCGACCGGGTGAATCCCGGTCAGGGTGACGGTGTGTCTGCGACACGTCCGGGCGCCCGGGCTCGGGCACATGTGCACTGGTCGCCCGCCCCGGTAGGCTGCTGACCCATGGCCACTCGCACGCCCGGGAACGCAGCACGTAAGACGAGTCCGGGACCGTCCAAGAAGGCCGCGGCGAAGGCACCGGGCAAGCCGCCCGCGAAGAAGGCGGCGGCGAAGAAGGCGGCTCCCGCGAAGCGGACGGCGGCCAAGTCGGCCCCGCCCGCCCCGAAGCCGTCCAGGTCGGTGCTGATGGGCGCGCTCAACGCGCTGGGCAGCCCGATCGCCGCGATCTTCCGGGGCTTCGGCGACGGTGCCAAGAACCTGCACCCGGACCACCGCAAGGACGGCGTGGGCCTGCTGCTGTTCGCGCTCGCGCTGGTGACCGCGGCCGGCACCTGGTTCACCCCGCAGGGCTGGCTGGGCGAGGGCGCCACCGCCGTGGTGTCCGGGCTGTTCGGCCGGCTCGACGTGCTGGTGCCGTTCCTGCTGGCCGCGATGGCGATCCGGCTCTGGCGCCACCCGGAGCTGCCGGAGGCCAACGGACGGATCATGATCGGGCTGAGCGCGCTGCTGGTCGGCGTCCTCGGCCTGGTCCACATCGGCTGCGGCGCGCCCATGATGGGCAGCGGCGCCTCCCGGATACGGGCGGCCGGCGGGATCATCGGCTGGGCCGTGTCCACCCCGATGATGGCCGCCGCCGGGCCGGCGCTCGCGGTGCCGCTGCTCCTGCTGCTGGCGTTCTTCGGCCTGCTGGTGGTCACCGCCACCCCGATCAACCGGATCGGCGAGCGGGTGCGGGGGATCGGCATACGGCTCGGCGTGGTCGAGCCCAGGCCCGAGGACGAGCTGCACTGGGGGCGCACGCCGGAGCGCGAGCCGTCCACCGACCCGCCGGAGGACGCCGACCCCGACGCGCTGCCGTTCACCGTGGACACGGACGGCGACGACCCCTCGGACGAGGTGGCCGCCCGCCGTCGCCGCCGCCGGCGCAAGCAGACCGAGGAGCCGGAGGACGCCGAGCGGATCTCCCTGGACAAGGAGCCGCTGGACCCGTACGCCACCCGCGACCTCGCCGCCGGCGCGGCCGCCGACCTGGACGGCGCGCTGGTCTACGGCGTGCCCGCCTCCTCCGCGGTGGCGGACATGATGCACCAGGTGCAGGACCGCACCGCCCCGCCGGAGGAGCCCGCCGTCCCGGCCGCCCGCAGCGGCGGCCCGGGCGCGCCCGAGGAGCACGGCGCGGCGCCGGTGCGGATGGAGCAGCTCCAGCTCGGCGAGGGCATCACCTACGCCCTGCCCTCGCTGGACCTGCTGGAGCGCGGCGGCCCGGCCAAGGCCCGCAGCGCCCTCAACGACGAGGTGGTCGCCCAGCTCACCGGCACCTTCTCCGAGTTCAAGGTGGACGCCAAGGTCACCGGCTTCACCCGGGGCCCGACGGTCACCCGCTACGAGGTCGAGCTCGGCCCGGCCGTCAAGGTGGAGCGGATCACCGCGCTCGCCAAGAACATCGCGTACGCGGTGGCCAGCCCGGACGTGCGGATCATCAGCCCGATCCCGGGCAAGTCCGCGGTCGGCATCGAGATCCCCAACCGGGACCGCGAGATGGTCAACCTCGGCGACCTGCTGCGCTCGCGCACGGCCGCCGAGGACACCCACCCGATGGTCGTCGGCATGGGCAAGGACGTCGAGGGCCACACGGTGATGGCCAACCTCGCCAAGATGCCGCACATCCTGGTGGCCGGCGCGACCGGTGCGGGCAAGTCGTCCTGCATCAACTGCCTGATCACCTCGATCCTCGCCCGGGCCACCCCGGACGAGGTGCGGATGGTGCTGGTCGACCCCAAGCGGGTCGAGCTGACCGCGTACGAGGGCATCCCGCACCTGATCACGCCGATCATCACCAACCCCAAGAAGGCCGCCGAGGCCCTCCAGTGGGTGGTGCGCGAGATGGACATGCGCTACGACGACCTCGCGGCGTTCGGCTTCCGGCACGTGGACGACTTCAACGCGGCGGTGCGGGCCGGCAAGGTCACCCCGCCGCTGGGCAGCGAGCGCGAGCTGACGCCGTACCCGTACCTGCTGGTGATCGTCGACGAGCTGGCCGACCTGATGATGGTCGCGCCGCGCGACGTCGAGGACTCGGTGGTCCGGATCACCCAGCTGGCCCGCGCGGCCGGCATCCACCTGGTGCTCGCCACCCAGCGGCCCTCGGTGGACGTGGTCACCGGCCTGATCAAGGCCAACGTGCCGTCCCGGCTGGCCTTCGCGACCTCCGCGATGGCCGACTCCCGGGTCATCCTGGACCAGCCCGGCGCGGAGAAGCTGATCGGCAAGGGCGACGCGCTCTTCCTGCCGATGGGCGCGAGCAAGCCGATCCGCATGCAGGGCGCGTTCGTCACCGAGGCGGAGATCGCCAGGGTGGTGCAGCACTGCAAGGACCAGCTGACCGCCGTCTACCGGGACGACGTGACGGTCGGGGGCGGGCCGAAGAAGGAGATCGACGAGGAGATCGGCGACGACCTGGACCTGCTGATCCAGGCGGCCGAGCTGGTGGTCTCCACCCAGTTCGGCTCGACCTCGATGCTCCAGCGCAAGCTCCGGGTCGGCTTCGCCAAGGCCGGCCGGCTGATGGACCTGATGGAGTCGCGCGGCATCGTCGGCCCGAGCGAGGGCTCCAAGGCCCGCGACGTGCTGGTCAAGCCGGACGAGCTGGACGGGGTGCTGGTCACCCTTCGGGGTTGACAGGCCGGGCCGTGCGGGGCCAGGACCGTGTCCTGACCCAGGTGTCACTCGTTCGGAGGAGGGTAGGCGCCGTGAGGGGAACCGAACGTCCGTACGTCGCGTCACACGGCGGAAAGCGGACGACGGGTTCCCCGCGCGGCTCGGTTGACGGCCCGTCAGCGGAGTGTCGGAGCCCGGTCGGACAGGGCGCGCGCATTCGGGCCCGTTCCGCTTGAGAAACGATCCGCCCACGCCCCTAGACTGTTCCCCAGCAGGTGGCCATCCGCTCGAAAGGCGTGCCCCGTGACCATCGGCAAGTCCCCCGACCGCGAGAACGCCACGTCGTCCGTCGAGCCGACCGACGACGCGGTGCAGGCGGCCGATGCCCCGAGCATCGGCCGGGTGCTGTCCACCGCCCGGATCGACGCGGGGCTCACGGTGGACCAGGTGAGTACCGCCACCCGGGTGCGGGTGCCGATCGTCCATGCCATCGAGGGGGACGACTTCGCCCGCTGCGGCGGCGACTTCTACGCCCGCGGGCACATCCGGCTGATCGCCCGGGTGGTCGGCCTGGACGGCGAGGAACTGGTCGCCCGGTACGACGCCGCGCACGGCGGCTCGCCCGCCGACAAGCGCCCGGCGACCCAGCTGATCGACAGCGGCCCGATCAGGGTGCCCCGCCGCGGCCGGCCGAACTGGGCGGCCGCGATGGTCGCCGCGATCGTCGCCGTGGTCGCGCTGATCGGCTTCAACCTGGTCAGCGGCAAGGGCGGGCACGGCACCACCGGCTCGGCCAGCGCGCCGCTGCCCAGCGGTTCCGGGACCGGCTCGCTGGCCCCCGAGTCCACGCCCGCCGTCCAGCCGCCGGCGCCCGCGCCGAGCGCCGCCGCGATCGCCGCCGTCCCGGCCGACAAGGTCACCGTGAAGCTGGTCGCCGAGGGCACCAGCTGGGTCTCGGCGATGGACGGCAACGGCAAGTCGCTGTTCCAGAACAACATCAGCAACGGCCAGGACCAGACCTTCACCGACCCCAAGCAGATCAAGCTGGTGCTCGGCAACGGCGGGGCCGTGCACGCGTACGTCAACGGGAAGGACCTCGGTCTCCTCGGCAAGGACGGGCAGGTGGTGCACGTCACGTACACCCCCGGAGACCCGCAGGCTGGCTGACCACAGGGGTCGGAACGCCCACTGATGATCAGCTGATCCGAGGCGCGCGGCCTCCGGGGCGAACGGCACCGGAGCCCGCGCGTTAATCTTGGCCCTATGCCTGAACGCCGTACTGTCGCCCTTGTCACGCTCGGATGCGCCCGCAACGAGGTGGATTCCGAGGAACTCGCCGGGCGACTGGAAGCCGACGGCTGGTTGCTCGTCGACGACGCCGTCGAAGCGGACGTCGCCGTGGTCAACACCTGCGGCTTCGTCGAGGCCGCCAAGAAGGACTCCGTCGACGCCCTGCTGGAGGCCAACGACCTCAAGGGGCACGGCCGCACCCAGGCCGTCGTCGCGGTCGGCTGCATGGCCGAGCGGTACGGCAAGGAGCTCGCCGACGCCCTGCCCGAGGCGGACGGCGTCCTCGGCTTCGACGACTACACCAACATCTCCGACCGCCTGCAGACCATCCTCTCCGGCGGCCACCACGCCCCGCACCTGCCGCGCGACCGCCGCAAGCTGCTGCCGATCAGCCCGGCCGAGCGGCAGTCCGCCGCCGAGGCCGTCGCCCTGCCCGGCCACGGCACCGAGGCCGCCGCCGAGCCGATCGCCGACCTGCCCGACGGCCTCGCCCCCGCCTCCGGCCCGCGCACCCTGCGCAAGCGGCTGGACGACAGCCCGGTCGCCTCGGTCAAGCTCGCCTCCGGCTGCGACCGCCGCTGCTCGTTCTGCGCCATCCCGGCCTTCCGCGGCTCCTTCATCTCCCGCCGGCCCTCCGACGTGCTGAACGAGGCCCAGTGGCTGGCCGGGCAGGGCGTGCGCGAGATCGTCCTGGTGAGCGAGAACAACACCTCGTACGGCAAGGACCTCGGCGACATCCGGCTGCTGGAGACGCTGCTCGGCGAGATCGCCGCGATCGAGGGCGTCGAGCGGGTCCGGGTCTCCTACCTCCAGCCGGCCGAGATGCGCCCCGGCCTGATCGACTCGATGACCGGGACCGCCGACGTGGTGCCCTACTTCGACCTGTCCTTCCAGCACTCGGCACCCGCCGTGCTGCGCCGGATGCGGCGCTTCGGCTCCACCGACCAGTTCCTGGAACTGCTGGGGACCATCCGCGACAAGGCCCCGCAGGCCGGCGCCCGGTCCAACTTCATCGTCGGCTTCCCCGGCGAGACCGAGGAGGACTTCGCCGAGCTGGAGCGCTTCGTCACGCACGCCGGGCTGGACGCGATCGGCGTCTTCGGCTACTCGGACGAGGACGGCACCGAGGCCGCGACCTACGACGGCAAGCTCGCCGAGGACGTGGTCGCCGACCGGCTGGACCGGCTGAGCCGACTGGCCGAGGAGATGACCGCCCAGCGGGCCGAGCAGCGGATCGGCACCGAGGTCGAGGTGCTGATCGAGTCGATCGAGGACGGCGTGGTCGAGGGCCGCTCCGCCCACCAGGCCCCGGAGACCGACGGCCTGACCACCCTCACCGGTGTCGAGGCCCCCGAGATCGGCCGGTTCTGGCGGGCCAGGGTCGTCGCCAGCGAGGGCGTCGACCTGATCGCCGAGGCGCTGGAGCAGGTGCGGTCGCCCAAGACCTCGGGAGTCGGGGAATGACCAAGGGGCCCGGCGCCCCGGCCGCGGCCCACCCGGGCAGACCGGTGGCCGCGGCGCCGTCGACCCCGGGGGTCTGGAACATCGCCAACGTGCTCACGATGGTCCGGGTGCTGCTGGTGCCGGTCTTCGTGGCGCTGCTGTTCGCCGACGGCGGGCACGACCCCAAGTGGCGCTCGGTCGCCTGGGCCTCGTTCGCGATCGCGATGATCACCGACCTGTTCGACGGTGAACTGGCCCGGCGCAAGGGCCTGGTCACCGACTTCGGGAAGATCGCCGACCCGATCGCCGACAAGGCGATCATGGGCTCGGCGCTGATCGGCCTCTCGCTGCTCGGCGACCTGCCCTGGTGGGTCACCGCGGTGATCCTGGCCCGCGAACTCGGCATCACGCTGATGCGGTTCTGGGTGATCCGCTACGGGGTCATCCCGGCCAGCCGCGGCGGCAAGCTCAAGACGCTGACCCAGGGCACGGCGGTCGGCATGTACGTACTGGCCCTGACCGGCTGGCTGGCCACCGGGCGGGCCGTGCTGATGGGGCTGGCGGTGCTGCTGACCGTCGGCACCGCGCTGGACTACATCGGGCAGGCGCTGCGACTGCGCCGCGAGGGACTGGCCGCGGCGCAGTCGGGCCGCTGAGCGACGGGGGAGCCGGGTGGCGGAGCGGGACGTGGCGGAGCAGGGCGCGGTGGAGCGGGACTTCCGGCTGGCCGAGCGGGCGCACGCCGCGCTGCGCGCCGAGGGCGGCACGCTGGCCGTCGCCGAGTCGCTGACCGGGGGTCTGCTGGCCGCGGCGCTGGTGGACGTCCCCGGGGCGTCCGCGACCTTCCGGGGCTCGGTCACCGCGTACGCGACCGAGCTGAAGGCCTCGGTGCTCGGGGTGGACGAGGGCCTGCTGGACGTGTACGGGCCGGTCCACCCGGTGGTGGCCCGGCAGATGGCCGAGGGCGTGCGCGGGCTGCTGGGCGCGACGTACGGGCTCGCGACGACCGGGGTGGCCGGGCCCGACCCGCAGGACGGGCAGCCGGTCGGCACCGTACACCTGGCGGTCGCCGGCCCGGGGGGAACTCTGGTCAGTTCGCCCCTGCTGTCGGGCGGTCGTGCCACAATCCGTCACGGGGCGGTGACCGCCGCGCTGGAGCTGCTGGTCGATCGCTTCGCACGCCAGGAGCCCTAGGGGAGGGCTCCACCGGAGCGGGACCCGCCGGTCCGGCGCGCGGGTACGGGACAGCTGGAGGATCGTGTTACATCCAACACCCTGGTTGGGCAGAAACCAGGTGGCGAACGAGTTGCATGACGGTGGCGGGGCGGGTCGCGACGGGTACCACGACGGACCCGCGAACCCGGGTGCGACACCGGAACAAGGAGGGGGACGGCCTTGCAGCCCAGAGTGAACACGACCAGGGTCCCCGCACGCGAAGCGGGCAAGGCGGTACGGTGGGGTCGTGACATCTCGATCCGCAGTCCGAGGAGGGAGGCACCGATGATCCTGCTCCGTCGCCTACTGGGCGATGTACTGCGTCGGCAGCGCCAGCGCCAGGGCCGCACACTCCGCGAGGTGTCGGCGGCCGCCAGGGTTTCGCTCGGGTACCTCTCCGAGGTCGAGCGGGGACAGAAGGAGGCCTCCTCGGAGCTGCTCTCCGCCATCTGCGACGCGCTCGACGTCCGGATGTCCGAGGTCATGCGCGAGGTCAGCGACGAACTGTCGCTCGCCGAACTTGCGGCGATGGCCACCCTCTCCGAAGGTGATCTGCTGAGGCCGGTACTCGAACCGGTTCCGCTGCCCGCCCCCGGCACCGACCGGGCGAACCTCTCGCCCAAGGCCGCCGCGATGGACGTGGTCGCCGCCTGATCCCGGCCTCGACTCCCGGGCGCCCCTGCCCGGGGCGAGCGAAGGGAGGGCGGTCGTGCGAACAGACACGCAGACGCGCCCGACGGCCCGAATACGGGCCCGGGCGCCGCTGTTCCTCCGGGGACGGCGTCCGGTGCGGTGGGTGCTGACGGTCTCGGTGGCCGGGCTCGCCTGGTGGCTCCTGGTGGTCCGGGGGCAGCTGACCGACGGTGCGGTGCTGGGGCTGCTCGCGGCCGGTGGCTGGGGGCTCGGTCTCATCCCGGTTCACGCCGACTGGAACGCGACCGGACCGTCCCGGCGCCCGCGCGCGGAGCCGGTGGGACCGGTGGAGGCGCAGCCGCCGCCGATCGGGTGATTCGACGTGGCCGGGGACCGCGGGGTTCTCGACCCCGCGGCCCCCGGCCTTTTCCGTGCCCCGCTGCTTCGTCGGTTCAGGGGCGCAGCCGCAGGCCACGTGGGGTGGCGTGGAAGCCGGCCTCCTCCAGGGCGCGGCCGAGGGCCGAACCCAGGGCGGGCTCGCCGTTGGTCCGCTCGACCGTGACGCTGCCCAGGGCGCCCTCCCGGACGGCGGCCGCGAGCGCCCCGGCCGCCAACGCCCGGGTGGCCTCGTCCTCGGGCCAGGCCAGCAGGGACTTCCCGCCGCGCTCGACGTACAGCGCCAGCTCGCCGTCCACCAGGACCACCAGGGCGCCCGCCTTGCGGCCCGGGCGGTGGGCCGTGGACTCCCTGCCGCCGGGGGCGGTGGGCGGTTCGGGCCAGGGCAGGGCGGCGCCGTAGGCGTTGGCCGGATCGGCGGCGGCCAGCACCAGCGTCTGTGGCGGCTCGCCGGCCGGGGCGGCCGGCCACTCGGCGGCCCGGGTCCGCTCCAGCCGGCCGTTCACCGAGCGCAGCCGGTCGGCCGCGCCCTCCATGGCGAACTGGGCGCCGCCCAGGCCCTCGACGAAGTACCCCCGGCGGGCCCGGCCGCGCTCCTCCATCGCGGCGAGCACCCGGTAGACCCCGGCGAAGCCGCCGGGCACCCGTTCGGCCGCCACCGTGCCCCGGGTGAGCAGGCCGTGCCGGTCCAGCAGGTTCTGTGCCTGGGCGGTGGCCCGGACCGTCGGGTCGGCGGCGAAGGCGGGCAGCAGCGACCAGCGCCCGGCCACCGTCGGCGGGCCGCTGCGCAGGGCGCCGCCGACCCGGCCGGCACCGCCGTAGCGGCCGCGCGGGGTGGACCGGGGCGCCCGGTGGGCGGTGGCGCCCGCCGTCCGGCCCGAACCCAGCAGGGCGCGCAGCGGGGCGAGGGTGTCGTTGGTGACGTAGCCCGCCCAGACGAGGTCCCAGAGCGCCTCGACGACCTCCGGCTCGGCGGTCTCCTCCGGGAGCTGCTGGACGAGTTGGCGGAAGAACAGGCCGTAGCCGCCGGCCAGCGCGGACATCAGGGCGCTGTGCACCGGGGTGAGCGTGGGCGGCACGGGCTCGGGGCGCAGCAGGTGGGCGTTCTCGGCGAGGTGCAGGCTGAGCCAGCCGTCCTTGCCGGGCAGGGCGCCGGCCCCGCACCAGCCGACCTCGCCGGCCGCCATCAACTCGTCCAGCAGCCCGGGCGCGTAGTCGGTGAGCCGGGCCGGGAGGATCAGCTTCTCCAGCGCGGAGGCGGGCAGGGCGGTGCCCTGGAGCTGTTCGACCACGCGCAGCAGGCCGTCCGGGCCGCGCAGCCGGTGGCCGGCCAGGTGCTGCCACTGCGGCAGGAAGGCGGCCAGGGCGCGTGGCGGGACCGGTTCGACCTCCTGGCGCAGAGCGGCCAGCGAGCGGCGGCGCAGCCGGCGCAGAACCTCGGCGTCGCACCACTCGGGGGCGGTGTGCTCAAGAGGGGCAGCGCGAAGCGCTTCCGGCGATGGGTGCTGGCGGGCGGCGGGTGGGAGGAACTGGCCCTGGACCAGGCGGCCGGCGGCGGTCAGGCGGTGCAGGGTGCCGGTGACCACGGCGGTGCCGAGGCCGTGGCGGGCGGCGGCCTCGGCGGCGGTGAACGGGCCGTGGGTGCGGGCGTGGCGGGCGATCAGATCGCCCAGTGGGTCCTTGACCGGCTCGGTGAAGGCCTCCGGGACGCCGACCGGCAGCGGGGTGCCCAGCGCGTCGCGCAGCCGTCCGGCGTCCTCGATCGCGGCCCAGCGCTGCTCGCCGGCGATCCGGACCTGGATCACCCGGCGGGCCGCCTCCAGCTCCAGGGCCCAGAGCGGCTCGGCGCCGCGGAGGGTCAACTCGGCCTCGGAGAGCGGGCCGAGCAGGCGCAGGGCGTCGGCGACGCCCTCGGCGTCCCTGATCCGGCGTTCGGGGGTGAGGCGCTGGAGCTCGGCCTCCAGCTCGATGAGCACCTGGGGGTCGAGCAGTTCGCTCAGCTCGGCCTGGCCGAGGAGTTCGGACAGCAGCCGGGAGTCGAGCGAGAGGGCGGCGGCGCGGCGCTCGGCGAGCGGGGAGTCCCCCTCGTAGAGGAACTGGGCGACGTAGCCGAACAGCAGCGAGCGGGCGAAGGGCGAGGGCTCCGGGGTGGTGACCTCGACCAGGCGGACGGCGCGGGACTCCAGATCGCCCATCAGCTCGACCAGGCCGGGCACGTCGAAGACGTCCTGAAGGCACTCCCGGACGGCCTCCAGGACGATCGGGAACGAGCCGTACTCGGAGGCGACTTCGAGCAGCTGGGCGGCGCGCTGGCGCTGCTGCCAGAGCGGGGTGCGGCGGCCGGGGCTGCGGCGGGGGAGCAGCAGGGCGCGGCCGGCGCACTCCCGGAAGCGGGAGGCGAACAGGGCGGAGCCGCCGACCTGGTCGGTGACCAGCTGCTCGATCTCGCCGGGGTCGAACAGGGCGGCGTCGGCGCCGACCGGGGCCTCGTCCCGGCCCGACTCGTCCGAGGGGCCGCCGAACCGGCTCGACGGCTCCGCGGGGCCGGCGAAGTCGAAGTCGAGGGCCAGCAGGTCGGCGTCGGGCAGGCGGAGCACGATGCCGTCGTCGGCGTGCATGACCTGGGGGTCCAGGCCGTGCTTCTCGCGCAGCCGGGCACCGAGGGCGAGCGCCCAGGGGGCGTGCACCTGGGCGCCGAAGGGGGAGTGGATGACGATCCGCCAGTCGCCGAGCTCGTCCCGGAAGCGCTCGACCACGATGGTGCGGTCGTCCGGGAGGTGGCCGCAGGCGGCACGCTGCTCGGCCAGGTAGTCCAGCAGGTTGGCGGCGGCCCAGTCGTCCAGGCCGGCCTGTCTGAGGCGCTCGGTGGCGGCCTCGGGCCGCAGGGTGCCCAGTTCGCGGGTGAAGGCGCCGAGGGCGCGGCCGAGTTCGAGCGGACGGCCGAGGGCGTCGCCCTTCCAGAACGGGAGCCGGCCGGGGACGCCGGGGGCGGGGGTGACCAGCACCTTGTCGTGGGTGATCTCCTCGATCCGCCAGGAGGTGGTGCCGAGGGTGAACACGTCGCCGACGCGGGACTCGTAGACCATCTCCTCGTCGAGCTCTCCGACGCGGCCGCCGCCCTTCTTCCCCGTTTTCGAATCGGATGCAGTGGTTCCGGCGATGAAGACGCCGAACAGGCCGCGGTCGGGGATGGTGCCGCCGGAGGTGACGGCCAGGCGCTGGGCGCCGGGGCGGCCGGTCACCGTCCCGGCCACCCGGTCCCAGACCAGGCGGGGGCGCAACTCGGCGAAGGCGTCCGAGGGGTAGCGGCCCGCCAGCATGTCGAGCACGGCGTCGAAGGCGGACTGCGGGAGGGACGCGAAGGGGGCGGCCCGACGGACCACGGCGAGCAGGTCGTCCACCGGCCAGGCGTCCAGGGCCGTCATCGCGACCAACTGCTGGGCGAGCACGTCCAGCGGGTTGCGCGGGATGCGCAGCGCCTCGATCCGGCCGGCCCGCATCCGCTCGGTGACCACGGCGGACTGCACGAGGTCCCCCCGGTACTTGGGGAAGAAGACGCCGGTGGAGACGGCGCCGACCTGGTGGCCGGCCCGGCCGACCCGCTGCAGGCCGGAGGCGACCGAGGGCGGGGACTCGACCTGGACGACCAGCTCGACGGCGCCCATGTCGATGCCCAGCTCCAGGCTGGAGGTGGCGACCACGGCGGGCAGCCGGCCGGCCTTCAACTCCTCCTCGACGAGCGACCGCTGCTCCTTGGAGACGGAGCCGTGGTGGGCCCGGGCGATGACCGGGGGCGCGCCCCCGGCCGCGCCCGAGCCGCCCATCAGCTCGGCCGGGGCGTGCGCCTCGGGGATCGCGGTGCCGGTGGCGCGCTCGTGGGCGATCTCGTTCAGCCGGTTGCACAGCCGCTCGGCCAGCCGGCGGGAGTTGGCGAACACGATGGTCGAGCGGTGCGACTCGACCAGGTCGACGATCCGCTCCTCGACGTGCGGCCAGATGGAGGCTTGTCGCTGCGGGTCGCCGCCGGCGGCGGTGCCGGGGCTGCCGCCGGTGGCAGGGGCGGCGGGCAGGTCGTCCAGGTCGGGGACGGGGACGACCACCGAGAGGTCGAACTCCTTGGCGGCGGCGGGCTGGACCACGGTGGCGCCGCGCCGGGGGCTGAGGAAGCGGGCCACCTCCTCGACCGGGCGGACCGTCGCGGACAGGCCGATCCGGCGGGCCGGGCGGTCCAGCAGTTCGTCCAGCCGCTCCAGGCTGAGGGCGAGGTGCGCGCCGCGCTTGGTGCCGGCGACGGCGTGCACCTCGTCCAGGATCACGGTGTCCACTCCGCGCAGGGCCTCCCGGGAGGCGGAGGTGAGCAGCAGGAACAGCGACTCGGGGGTGGTGATCAGGATGTCCGGCGGGTGGGTGGCGAAGCGGCGGCGGTCGGCGGCCGGGGTGTCGCCGGAGCGGATGGCGACCTGGACCTCGGGCTCGGGCAGGCCGAGCCGGACGGCGGCCTGGCGCAGGCCGGCCAGGGGGGCGCGCAGGTTCCGTTCGACGTCCACCGCGAGGGCCTTGAGCGGGGAGACGTAGAGGACCCGGCAGCGGCGCCTGGGCTCGGCGGGGGGAGGGGTGTTGCTGAGGCGGTCGAGGGCGGAGAGGAAGGCGGCCAGCGTCTTGCCGGAGCCGGTGGGGGCGACGACCAGGACGTCCGTCTCCCGCTGGATGGCCTGCCAGGCCTCGGCCTGGGCGCTGGTGGGGGCGGAGAAGGCACCGGTGAACCAGGCCCGGGTGGCCGGGGCGAAGCCGGCCAGGGGGTCGGGGGTGGACGGGGTCGGGTGCTGGGGCGCCATGCCCCCATGGTGCCGGGTGGGACTGACATGCGGGGGTGCGGCGGGACGGGGACCGAAAGGGGTGCAAGCCGGGGAGCGGAAGTGATGATCCGCTCATATGGTGAGGAATCGGATGCTTGATCCAACCGTGACCGACCGGACCGACGAGCGGAGACCGTGCGATGGTGCAGGCGCACTCGTCGGGCGGGACCGCCCGGCGCCGCCGGGTCCGCGGGCCCGCCCGGGCGCTGCTCGCGATGCTGCTCACCGCGCTCGTGGTGGGGGGCGCCGTTCCGTACGTGTCCGGGCCGGGGCGGGCGTACCTCAGCTACCTGGTGCTGGCCGAGGGCGAGGACGCCGCCGGTGCGGCCCGGGCCGGGGCGGAGAGCCGGGCGGCGGGCGGGCAGGTGGTCCAGGAGTACCCGCAGATCGGGGCCGTGCTGGTGTACGCGACCGGGCCGTTCGCCGACCGGGTGCGGGCCCGGCCCGGGATCGCCGCCGTCGGGGCGACCAGGACCGCGCCGGTGGTCGCGCCGCCGCGGGCGGTGGCGGGGGCGGGGGGCTTCACGGCGGCGACGGCGGCGGGGGCGCGCGCGGGCGCGGGGCCCGGCGGGAGACGGGGCGGCGACCGGGCGGACGCGGGGACCCGGACGGTGCCCGATCCGGGGGAGGGGGACGCCTGGAACATCGCCATGGTCGGGGGCACCGCCGCCCGGACGGGGGACGCCTCGGCGGTGTCCGGTGGTGGGGTGCCGAGCCCCGACGCGCTGCGCAAGGTGCTGGTCGCGGTGCTGGACTCCGGGGTCGACGACACCCACCCGGACCTGCGCGCCGCCGTCGATCCGAAGGCCTCCGCCTCCTGCGCGGACGGCCGGCCCGACGGCCGCACCGGCGCCTGGCGGCCCGAAGCCGGGGCGGTCGAGAGCGGCCACGGCACCCACGTCGCCGGGATCGTCGGGGCCGCCAGGGACGGCCACGGGGTCACCGGGGTCGCTCCGGGGGTGCGGATCGCCGCCGTCCGGCTGCTCGGGCCGCTCGGCCAGTACTACGCGGAGAACATCGTCTGCGGCATGCTCTGGGCCGCCGACCACGGGGCCAGGGCGATCAACAACAGCTACTTCGCCGACCCGTGGAAGTACAACTGCCCGGAGGACCGGGACCAGGCCGCGCTGACCGCGGCCGTCGGGCGGGCCGCGGGCTACGCCCGGCGCAAGGGCGCGGTGGTGGTCGCCTCGGCGGGCAACGACGGGCAGGACCTCGGTGCCTCGCGGACCGACGACCGGAGCCCCAACGACCGGCTGTCGGGGCCTGCGCTCGTCCGCCACCTGGGCACCGAGTGCGTACGGCTGCCCGGCGAGCTACCCGGGGTGGTGACCGTCACCGCGGTCAACCGGGACGGGCACCCGGCGGCGTACTCCAACTACGGGCGCGGGCGGGTCTCGCTGGCCGCGCCGGGGGGCGATCCGGACGGCGGGCCGCAGGGGGCGATCGTCTCCGACTGGCCGGATGGGCAGTACGCGGCGCTGGCGGGGACCTCGATGGCGGCCGCCCATGTGACCGGGGCGGTGGCGGTGGCGGCGGCGTCGCATCCGGAGCTGGGGGCGGACGAGCTGGCGGGGCTGTTGGCGAGGGGGGCGGTGGCGGGGTGTCCGGTGGCGGCTCCGGGGTGCGGGGAGCGGCAGTACTTCGGGGCGGGGCTGGTGGTGCTGCCCCGTTGACCGGGGTGGGCGCCGGCGGAAAAGCAGGTGACGGGGTGGTGGGGCGGGGGTGAGGATCGGGGCATGGGTGATTCGGATGGGGCCGTGTTCCTGGCGACCGAGCGGTTGGTGTTGCGACGCTTCACGACGGCGGACGTGGACCGGCTGGTGGAGTTGGACGGCGATCCGGAGGTCATGCGCTTCCTGACCGGGGGGAAGCCGAGCGCGCGGGAGTGGCTCGAGGGCAAGGTGCTGCCGCTGTTCCTGGAGCACTACCGGCGCTACGGCGACCTCGGGTGGTGGGCGGCCGAGGACCGGACGGACGGCGCGTTCCTGGGGTGGTTCGAGTTCCGGCCGACGCGCGAGGGGGAGCGGGGCGAGGTCGAACTCGGCTACCGGTTGCGGCGGGCCGCGTGGGGGCGCGGGTACGCGACGGAGGGCGCGCGGGCGCTGGTCCGGCGCGGGTTCGCGGAGCTGGGAGTGGAGCGGGTGGTGGCGTACACGATGACGGTGAACGCGGGCTCGCGGCGGGTGATGGAGAAGAGCGGGCTGTCGTTCGTCCGCACGTTCCACGAGGACTACCCGGAGATGATCGCCGGGAGCGAGCACGGTGAGGTCGAGTACGCGGTGACGGCCGAGGAGTGGCGGGCCCGGTCCGGGATACTTGGGGCATGAGGCTGACGGAGTTCTGGCGACGGATGTACGCGCACTTCGGGGAGACGTACGCGGAGTCGTTCGCGACCGACCACGTGATGAGCGAGCTGGGCGGGCGGACGGTGCGGCAGGCGCTGGACGCGGGCTGGGAGGCCAAGGACGTCTGGCGGGTGGTCTGCGACACCCAGGGCGTCTCCGGGGTTCTGCGCTGAGTGCCGGCCTCCGGGGGGCATGGGACAGACTGTCCGGGTGACAAATAGCGCGGAACAGAAGAATTCGGACCGGGACGCCGACGGCGCCCCGGCGGGTGGGGGACTGTGGGGCGGCGGGATGCCGCGCTGGCTGCCGCGGGCGATGGTGCTGTTCCTGGTGCTGGTGGGGCTGTTCCAGCTCGCCGACTGGGCGTTCCGGCAGCTGATCGACCTGTTCGTGATGCTGCTGGTGTCGTTCTTCCTGTCGTTGGCGCTGGAGCCGGCCGTGGACCGGATGGCGGCGCGGGGGGTGCGCCGGGGCGTCGGGACCTTCCTGGTGTTCGTGGCGGTCGGGGTGGCGGTGGTGGGGTTCCTCGCCGCGCTCGGCACGCTGCTGGTCGACCAGGTGGCGAAGATCGCCGGGGACCTGCCGCACCTGGTCGACAGTCTGATCGGGTGGATCAACCGGACCTTCCATCAGGAGCTCTCGCTGGGTGAGCTGCAGAATCGATTGCTCAAGGACTCCGGGGCCATCGAGAGCTACGTCCAGCAGGCCGCCGACAACGTCTGGGGCGTCTCCTCCACCCTGATCGGCGGGCTCTTCCAGGCCTTCACGGTCGGGCTGTTCACCTTCTACTTCACCGCCGAGGGGCCGCGGGTGCGCCGGACGGTCTGCTCGATGCTGCCGCCCGCGAAGCAGGCCGAGGTGCTGCGCGCCTGGGAGATCGCGCTCGCCAAGACCGGCGGTTACCTGTACTCCCGGGCGCTGCTCGCGGTGGTGTCCTCCGTCGGGCACTGGGTGATGTTCGAACTTCTCGGCCTGCCGTACGCGGCGGCGCTGGCGGTCTGGGTGGGCGTCATGTCGCAGTTCGTGCCGACCATCGGGACCTATCTGGCCGGGGCGCTGCCGGTGCTGGTGGCGCTGACGGTGGATCCGGTGGACGCGCTCTGGGTGCTCGGCTTCGTGGTGGTCTACCAGCAGATCGAGAACTACCTGCTGCAGCCGCGGATCACCGCGCGGACGGTGGACGTGCACCCGGCGCTGGCCTTCGGCTCGGTGATCGCGGGGGCGGCACTGCTCGGCGCGGTGGGCGCGGTGATCGCGATCCCGGCGGCGGCGACGCTCCAGGGCTTCGTGGGGACGTACGTCCGACGGTACGAGGTGGCCACCGACCCGCGGATCGACCGGGGCGAGCAGCGCAGGGTCCGGCGGGAGCTGCGCCGGGAGGCGGCCCGGCGGCTGCGCCGGATGGTCGCCGGCGACGGGGCGAGGCGCGGGGAGTGATTCGGAGGCGCCGTCCCCGGGGTGTCCCCGGGGGCGGTGTGGGCCGGACGTGCGACGCTTGAATCGAACAGATGTTCTTTGTACTCTCCGGCGTGGAGTTTTCCACAGGCCCGGTCCGATCGGGCTCGTTTGTCAGTGGGACGCGCTAGCGTCGAGGACGATGAAGCGCACAGCACAGAACCCGAGGGAAAAAGCCATGGCAGGTACGGACCGCGAGAAGGCCCTGGAGACCGCTCTCGCCCAGATCGAGCGGCAGTTCGGCAAGGGCTCGGTGATGCGCCTCGGCGAGAAGGCCAACGAGCCGGTCGAGGTGATCTCCACCGGGTCCACCGCCCTGGACGTCGCCCTCGGGGTCGGCGGCATCCCGCGCGGCCGAGTGATCGAGATCTACGGCCCCGAGTCCTCCGGTAAGACCACTCTGACCCTGCACCTGGCCGCCAATGCCCAGAAGGCCGGCGGCACGGTCGCGTTCGTCGACGCGGAGCACGCGCTCGACCCCGAGTACGCCAAGAAGCTCGGCGTGGACACCGACGCCCTGCTGGTCAGCCAGCCGGACACCGGCGAGCAGGCGCTGGAGATCACCGACATGCTGATCCGCTCCGGCGCGATCGACCTGGTGATCATCGACTCGGTCGCGGCGCTCGTCCCGCGCGCCGAGATCGAGGGCGAGATGGGCGACTCGCACGTCGGTCTGCAGGCCCGACTGATGAGCCAGGCGCTGCGCAAGATCGCCGGTGCGCTGAACCAGTCGAACACCACCGCGATCTTCATCAACCAGCTGCGCGAGAAGATCGGCGTGATGTTCGGTTCGCCGGAGACCACGACCGGTGGCCGCGCGCTGAAGTTCTACGCCTCGGTCCGCCTCGACATCCGCCGGATCGAGACCCTGAAGGACGGCACCGAGGCGGTCGGCAACCGCACCCGCGTCAAGGTGGTCAAGAACAAGGTCGCCGCGCCGTTCAAGCAGGCCGAGTTCGACATCCTCTACGGCGTGGGCATCAGCCGCGAGGGCGGCCTGATCGACATGGGCGTGGAGCACGGCTTCATCCGCAAGTCGGGCGCCTGGTACACCTACGAGGGCGACCAGCTCGGCCAGGGCAAGGAGAACGCCCGCAACTTCCTGCGGGACAACCCGCAGCTCGCCGACGAGATCGAGCGGAAGATCAAGGGCAAGCTCGGCATCGGCCCGAAGGTGGAGGAGCCGGCCGAGGCCGGGGCCGAGACCGCCGCCGACGGTGCCGCCAAGCCGATCACCGCGACCGCCACCAAGACGGCCGCGGCGAAGAAGACGGCGGCGGCCAAGGCCTGAGCCGTTGACGCAGCACGACAGGGTGGGCGGCGGCCCGGAGGACGACGACTACGGGCCGCCGGACTGGTTCGCCGCAGTCGCGGAGGAGCCCGAGCCGGTGGCCGAGGCACCCCGGGGAGCGCGCCCCCGGCGCGGCCGGCGGTCCACCGCGCAGTGGGCATCCGGCCCCGAGCCCGAGCTCGACCGGGCTCCGACCCGGGCGGTGCGCGGCGCGGCGTCCGGGCCGGAGCCGGCGGAGGCCTCGGTCGAGGCGCTCGGCCTGCTCTCCGCCTCCGAGCTGCCCACCGGCCGTCGCCGACGGCGCTCGGCCCTCGCGGCCGAGGAATCCGAAGCGGTCGGGGGGGCCGCTTCGACACCGACGGCCGTGGCGAGCGGCCGCGGCGGGGCCGAGGCGGCCGATCGCGAGGGTGCGGCCGCCTCGGCCTCCCGTCGTGGCGGGCGCCGGGGCCGTGGCGCCACCGGGCGCGCCGGGGAGGAGGACGCCGGCCGCGCCTCCCGGAAGCAGGCCGAGGAGTCGGCCGATCCGGAGAGCCGCGCCCGGGACATCTGCCTGCGGCTGCTGACCGGCGCCGCCAAGACCCGCAAGCAGCTCGCCGACGCCCTGCGCAAGCGGGAGATCCCGGAGGAGGTCGCCGACGAGGTGCTCACCCGGCTCGAAGAGGTCGGGCTGATCGACGACGCGGCCTTCGCCGCGGCCTGGGTGGAATCCCGGCACGCCGTCCGGGGCCTGTCCCGGCGGGCACTGGCCCAGGAGCTGCGCACCAAGGGCGTCGCCGCCGACCTGGTCGAGCAGGCCGTCGCCCAGCTCGACCACGACGACGAGACGGACGCGGCCAGGGCGCTGGTCGAGCGCAAGCTGCGGTCCACCCGGGGGCTGGACCCGCAGGTGCGCACCCGGCGGCTGGTGGGGATGCTGGCCCGCCGCGGCTACTCCGAGGGGCTGGCGTTCCGGGTGGTGCGCGGCGCGCTGGAAGAGGAACAGAGTGAACCGTCGGGTCGGGACTAGTGTCCTGCGCCGGAGATCCGTCGGCAGAAGCGCGCTAGGGAGTCGAGGATCTCGTCGGCGGTCTTGGTCCAGGTGAACGGTGTGGGGTCCT
>NZ_JBICYZ010000099.1:0-29847 GCF_043201465.1 Kitasatospora sp. NPDC048298 | reverse complement strand
CGTTTTGGGCTCCGCGGGGGGGGTTTGTTGGCCGGTTCTTTTTGTTCCCCCCCCCCCCCCCCCCCCCCGGGGGGGGGGGGGGGGCCCCCCCCCCCCCCCCCCCCCCCCCGCCGAGCGGCAGGACGGCCGGAGTTCCGCCGGGCGATCTTTCCCCGACCAAGGAGATCGCCCGGGCCGGAACTCCGGCCGTAGTGTTTTCTCGGCCGCGGCCGGACGGCATCCCCTGCGGCCGGACGTCACCGCCCACGGCCGGACGTCACCGCCCAGGGCCGCACGTCACCGCCCACGGCCGGGCGCGACCGCCTACTGCTGGACGTAACCGCCGAGGAAGTCGCCGATCCGGGTCACCGCGTCGGTGATCTCCTCCGCCCGGGGCAGCGTGACCAGCCGGAAGTGGTCCGGCTCGGGCCAGTTGAAGCCGGTGCCCTGGACCAGCAGGATGCGCTGGGAGCGCAGCAGGTCCAGCACCATCCGGGCGTCGTCCTTGATCTTGTGGACCTTGGGGTCCAGCCGGGGGAAGGCGTACAGCGCGCCCTTGGGCTTGACGCAGCTGACCCCCGGGATCCGGTTCAGCAGCTCGTACGCGGCGTCGCGCGAGGCGTGCAGCCGGCCGCCGGGCAGCACCAGGTCGCGGATCGACTGCCGCCCGCCGAGCGCGGCGGCCACCGCGTGCTGCGCGGGCATGTTGGCGCACAGCCGCATCGAGGCGAGCACGGTCAGGCCCTCGATGTAGCTGCGGGCCCGGTGCCGGTCGCCGGACAGCACCATCCAGCCGGAGCGGAAGCCCGCGACCCGGTACGCCTTGGACAGTCCGTTGAAGGTGACGCAGAAGAGGTCCGGGGCCAGGGTGGCCAGCGGGACGTGCTCGGCGTCGTCGTAGAGGATCTTGTCGTAGATCTCGTCCGCGTAGACCACCAGGTCGTGCCGGCGGGCGATCTCCGTGATGCCCTCCAGCACCTCGCGCGGGTAGACCGCGCCGGTGGGGTTGTTCGGGTTGATCACCACGATGGCCCTGGTCCGGTCGGTGACCTTGGACTCGATGTCGGCGAGGTCCGGGTACCACTCGGACTGCTCGTCGCAGCGGTAGTGCACCGCGGTGCCGCCGGCCAGCGAGACCGAGGCGGTCCACAGCGGGTAGTCCGGGGCCGGGACGAGCACCTCGTCGCCGTCGTCCAGCAGCGCGGTCATGGCCAGCTGGATCAGTTCGGAGACGCCGTTGCCGAGGAAGACGTCGTCGACGCCCAGGCCGTGCAGTCCGCGCTCCTCGTAGTGCATGACCACCGCGCGGCGGGCGGAGAGCAGACCCTTGGAGTCGCCGTAGCCGTGGGCGTCGGCGAGGTTGCGCAGGATGTCCTGGAGGATCTCCGGGGGCGCCTCGAAACCGAAGGTGGCCGGGTTGCCGGTGTTGAGCTTGAGGATGCGGTGGCCCTGTTCCTCCAGCCGCATCGCCTCGTCGAGCACCGGGCCGCGGATGTCGTAGCAGACATTGGCGAGCTTGCTGGACTGGATGACCTGCATGTCCGCCTACTTTAGGGGTACGGAGGGGCCGTGCGGTGGGCCTTCGGAGGGGTGCTTCCGAGGACCTGAACGGCCCCCTTGGATCGGCAGGCGGGGGTGGCGGGCGGCCTTCCGAACCAGCAGTCGAATGTCCGGAATGCTCCTGTATGCGAGGGGCGCCGTCGTGCCGCCGTGCGGAACGAGACGGACGGCACACCGTCAGGCCGCCCGGCGCGGGAGGATGTGCCCGACGTGTCGGTCGAGGAGGTCGAGGTGGGGGGTGCGTCGATGGTCCCGGTCGTGCCGGTGGCGGCGCTGGTCGGTCTGCTGGCGGCCGCGCCGCTGCGCGGGCTGATCGCCCGGTTCGCGGTGCCGGAGGGCGAGCCCTGGTGTGACGGCTGCCCGGCGTGCGGCCGCGCGGTGCGCCTGCTGCCGCCGACCGGGCGCTGCCCGGGCTGCCGGGAGCGGCTGGGCGCCGGCCCCTGGGCGGTGGAGGCCGTCGCGGTGGCGGTCGCCGTCGCGGTGGCGTACGCGGCGGACGGGCTGGTGGTGGTGACCCTGGCGCTGGCCTGGGCGGCGACGCTCGGCGTGGCGCTCGGCTTCGTCGACGCGCGGGTGCGCCGGCTGCCGTACCGGCTGACCGTGCCGCTGCTCGGCGGGGTGACGGCGCTGCTGCTGGCGGCGGCGCCGAGCGCGGGGCCCGCGGTGGCGCTGCGCTGCCTGCTGGCCGCGCTCGCGGTCGGGGGCGTTCTCGAACTGGCCGTCTGGCTGGGCGCGTTGGGGCCCGGGGACTCCCCGCTCGGGCTCGCCCTGGGCGGGCTGCTCGGCTGGTACGGCTGGTCGGTGGCGCTCGGCGGGCTGTTCGCCGCGATGGTGCTCGCCGGGCTGTGGGGCACCCTGCGGGCCGCCGCCGCGCTGGCCCGCCGCCGTCCGGTGCGCGGACTGGACGTCCCGGTCGGCCCGTTCCTGCTGCTCGGGGCGCTCGTCGCGGTCCTCGCGCGGTGAGCGCGCGCCCCTCGGCACCGGACTCGGCAGCGCCCCCGGTGCCTGTGGAGGGGCGGCGGTCATAAGAGGGGACGACGGTAATAAAGAGGAGACGAACGGAAGGGCCCGCCGCACCGGTCGGTGCGGCGGGCCCCGCCGCCGACGCGCAGGCCCCACCCTCAAGGAGCGGCGCGCCGGGGGAGTTGAGCTCTGGTGGCGGTGACGGTGGCCGCGGCCGTGAGCCGGCCGCGGCCGATCGCCGTTACGGCATCTTGTGGACGAACGGGCCGACCGCGTTGGAGAACGCGTTGCCGTTGTTGACGTCCCAGTTGGTCGACCAGGTCATCGCGCCGCGGATGGTCGGCCACTTGGCCGGCGGCACGAAGCTGCCGCAGTTGTTGCCCGTGGCCAGGCAGTCCAGCGCGTTGTTCACCACGGTCGGCGAGACGTAGCCACCGCCCGCCGCCTTGGTGGAGGCCGGGACGCCGATGCCCACCTGGTCCGGCCGCAGCCCGCCCTGGATCTGGGTGCAGACCTGCGAGGTGATGAAGTCGATGGTGCCCTGGGTGTAGACCTTGCCGTCGCAGCCGTTCATGCCGCCCGAGTTGTAGAACTGGGTGTTGACGACGGTGAGGATGTCCTTGGTCTTCAGCGCCAGCTGGAAGTAGGCGCCGGAGGTGTTGTACATCCCGATGGTCTCGGGGGCCATGGTCAGGACGAAGCCGGGGCCGACCTTGGCCTGCAGGGCGTGCAGCGCGTCGCCGAGCGGGCCGGCCTGGACGCCGTTCTCCAGGTCGACGTCGATGCCGTCGAAGCCGTAGTCCTTGATGATCGCGTAGGCGCTGTCGACGAAGTTGGCGCCGGCGGCGGCGTCCCCGACGGTGATCGCGCCGTTCTGGCCGCCGATGGAGAGGATGACCTTCTTGCCGGCCGCCTGCTTGGCCCTGATGTCGGCGCGGAACTGGGCGTCGGTGTAGCCGCCGAGCGCCTTGGACAGGCCCGGGTCCAGGGTGAAGCTGATCGCGCCGATCCTGGTCGGCACGGCGTCGGCGAAGGACACCGCGATGATGTCGTAGGCGCTCTGGACGTCGCCCAGCCGCTGCACGGTCGAGTTGTTGTCGAAGTTCTGCCAGTAGCCGGTGACCACGTGGGCGGGCAGGCCGGTGGCCGGCGGGGTGGTGCTGGTCGGCGTGGCGGTGGGGGTCGGCGTCGCCGTCCGGGTGGGCGTCGCGGTGGGGGTCGGGCTCGCCGTCTGGGTGGGTGTCGCGGTCGCCGTGGGGGAGGCGGTGGCCGTCGGCGTGGTGGTGGGGGTCGCGGTCGGCGACGGGGTGCCGGTGCCGCCGGGGCCGACCAGCGCGACGTCGTCGGCCAGGTAGGCGCTCTGGCCGTACCAGCCGTGCAGGTAGACGGTGACGCTGGTGGCGTTCGCCCCGGTGGTGAAGGTGGTGGACAGCTGGTTCCAGCTGTTCTGGTTCGACCAGGCGGACGGGTCGGTGCCGCCGGTGCCGCGCGCCCCGAGGTAGACGTACGGGCCCTGGACCCAGGCGCTCAGCGTGTAGCTGGTGTTGGGCAGCACGCTGATGGTCTGGGTGCACTCGGCGGTGTCGCCGGCGCCCGGGGTCGCCTGGAGCGCGCCGGTGCCGGAGTGGACCGGGGAGGAGACCGTGGTCGCGGCGCCGGTGCAGGTCCAGCCCCCGAGCCCGCCGTCGAAGCCGCCGTTGTTGACCAGGTTGCCGACCGCCGCGCTGGCACCGCCGGCGAAGAGGGCGAGGCCGCCGCCGGCCAGGGCGAGGGCGGTGGCACCGGCCGCGACGGCCGGGAGGGGGCTGCGCCGGCGCTTGTGCGAGGACTGGTTCAGCGTGCGGGCCATGGGGCGACGCTCCTGGGGGAGGAGCGGCCGCCGCGGTGGGGGGCGCGGCGGCCGCGTGTGGGGGAGGGGAGGTCCGAAGTGAGCCTGCGGGGCGGAGCCGGAGGATCGTTCCGTCCCGGATCAAAAGCTGGACTAGACCATTGCTGGTCGTCAAGCATCGGAAGGACGGCTTACGGTTCCGTTAAGGATTCGGAGACCGTTCCGTGTCCGCGCCCCCGGGGCCGCGCGACGTGCCCTTCGCCCGTCCGGACGATCCCCGACACGCCGGTCGGGACAGACTTCGCACAGGACCGTGACAAGACCGCTACCTGGGGCTTTACCGTGCACCTGCCCGCCGGAGTAGGCTGCGCCGGGGGCGGTGACGCACCAGATGCAACGAGCAAAGAGGGGCCGGCAAACATGGGTCTGCGCGATGTCGTCGAACGGACGCCGGGGCTGCGCACCATGCTCGGAGGGATGTACGGGCTCTACGGCCGGCGGGTCGAGGTCCACCTCGCGAGCACCCCGCGCCACATCGGCGTGATCCTGGACGGCAACCGCCGCTGGGCCAAGGCGGCCGGCGGCTCCACCGCGTACGGCCACCAGCGCGGCGCCGACAAGATCAGCGAGTTCCTCGGCTGGTGCGACGAGACTCACGTCAAGGTCGTCACCCTCTGGATGCTCTCCACCGACAACCTGGACCGGCCGGCCGACGAGCTCGTCCCGCTGCTCGGCATCATCGAGGACACCGTCACCGGACTGGCCGCCGCCCGCCGCTGGCGGGTCAACCCGGTCGGCGCGCTGGACCTGCTGCCGCAGCACACCGCCGACGTGCTCAAGCGGGCCGCCGAGCAGACCGCCGACATCGACGGCATAACGGTCAACGTCGCGGTCGGCTACGGCGGCCGGCACGAGATCGCCGACGCCGTCCGCTCGCTGCTCCAGGAGCAGGCCGGGCGCGGCACCTCGATCGAGGAACTGGCCGAGATCCTGACCGTCGAGCACATCGCCGAGCACCTGTACACCCGCAACCAGCCCGACCCGGACCTGATCATCCGCACCTCGGGCGAGCAGCGGCTGTCCGGCTTCCTGCTCTGGCAGAGCGCGCACAGCGAGTTCTACTTCTGCGAGGCGTACTGGCCGGCCTTCCGCAAGGTCGACTTCCTGCGCGCGCTGCGCGCGTACGAACAGCGCAACCGCCGGATGGGGTTGTAGTCCCTGCAGCCCCGGCAGTCCCGGCGGCTTCGCCGGCCCCGGCGCGGCGCCTCGGCCGGCCCCGGCCCTCCGGAGGAAATGACCGCCGTAGGCCTGGCCTACCCGGCGCCCGCGCGAGGCCAAACGTTCACCGGCAATGATCCGTCAGTTCGCCGGGGGCGCGAATGCACCGTTCCCCGCCTGGGAATACTCCAGTCAGACCGGCCCCGAGGCCACCGGGGCAGCGGGGGCCGGCTTGCCGCGGATGACGCAGGGTCATCCGCTCTGGAGGCCTAGTGGTCAGTTCCAAGAGCCGCCGGACACCAGACCGGCGCACGTACGTTCTCGACACCAGCGTGCTCCTGGCGGACCCGCTCGCCATGACCCGCTTCGAGGAGCACGAGGTCGTCCTCCCGGTGGTGGTCGTCACCGAGCTGGAGGCCAAGCGGCACCACCCGGAGCTGGGCTACTTCGCCCGCCAGGCGCTGCGACTGCTCGACGACTACCGCATCCGCCACGGCCGGCTCGACGAGCCGATCCCGGTCGGCGAGCTCGGCGGCACCATCCGCGTCGAGCTCAACCACTCCGACGTGTCGATACTGCCGGTCGGCTACCGCGCCGGCGGCGGTGAGGCGGACACCCGGATCCTCGCGGTCGCCCGCAACCTCCAGGCCGAGGGCTACGACGTCACCGTCGTGTCCAAGGACCTGCCGCTGCGGATCAAGGCCAGCTCGGTGGGCCTGCTGGCCGAGGAGTACCGGGCCGAGCTGGCGATCACCTCGGGCTGGACGGGCATGTCCGAGCTGCACGTCCCGGCCGACCAGGTGGACGCGCTGTTCTCGGCCGGCCACGACGCCGGGGTGGACGTCGACGGGGCCACCGAGTTGCCCGTCCACACCGGACTGGTGCTGACCTCGGAGCGCGGCCGCGCGCTCGGCCGGGTCACCGGCGACGGCCGGGTGCGGCTGGTGCGCGGCGAGCGCGAGGCGTTCGGGCTGCGCGGGCGCAGCGCCGAGCAGCGGGTGGCGCTGGACCTGCTGCTCGACCCGGAGATCGGGATCGTCTCGATGGGCGGCCGGGCCGGCACCGGGAAGTCGGCGCTGGCGCTGTGCGCGGGGCTGGAGGCGGTGCTGGAGCGGAGGCAGCACCGCAAGGTGATGGTCTTCCGGCCGCTGTACGCGGTCGGCGGGCAGGAGCTGGGCTACCTGCCCGGCTCCGAGGCGGAGAAGATGGGCCCCTGGGCGCAGGCGGTCTTCGACACCCTCTCCGCGGTCACCACCCCGGACGTGATCGAGGAGGTCATCTCCCGCGGGATGCTGGAGGTGCTGCCGCTGACCCACATCCGGGGGCGCTCGCTGCACGACGCCTTCGTGATCGTGGACGAGGCGCAGTCGCTGGAGCGGAACGTCCTGCTGACGGTGCTGTCCCGGATCGGCCAGGGCTCGCGGGTGGTGCTCACCCACGACGTGGCGCAGCGGGACAACCTCCGGGTGGGCCGCTACGACGGGGTGGTGGCGGTGGTGGAGAAGCTGAAGGGTCATCCGCTCTTCGCCCACATCACGCTGACCCGCTCGGAGCGTTCGCCGATCGCGGCGCTGGTCACGGAGATGCTGGAGGACATCCACCCGTGATCCGCCCGCAGTAGGGCATAGTCGGACAATACGGTCAACTCATGGCCAGGGGTCCGTTCCTGACGGAGCGGGCCCCGCCCGTTTCATCACATCGAGTGCTTTCTGTCCAGGGAACTGCCGTACGGTGGATGTGACATGCGCCACGCGGGCGGGAATTGCGTCGACAGTGCCCGGTGCGGCATGGTGAGGGTTCTGTCAGGCCCCGCGTACGGCGCGGCAGGGCTCCCGGACTCCGGGGGTCAGGCCCCGGAAGGTCCGCCAACTCCGTTCGGTGGACACACAATTGAAGACCGTTGAGCCGTACGCCGCCCGATTCCAACGCCCGGTCGCCTCACCTCGGCCGGACGCCGGGCCAGCACCTCCCGTGACCAGAGCACCATGCGGAGGTCCGTGCCAAGGGGCACGTTGCGCCCGTACGGTCACGCGTGGGCGATGCTGGAAGGAATCCATGTGACTCGGATCTCGGTCCGGGGAGTTGCTGTGGCCTCCGCCACCGCCGTCACCGCTGTCGGTGCCGTCGTTGGTATGGCCTCGGGCAGCGAGGGCAAGACCATGCAGACGGTCGACGTCGCCGGCGCGACCCTGCTTGCCGAAGTCCCCTCTGGCGCCCAGGCGCAGACCATCAGTGACAACATCGGCCAGCAGGCATCCGCCCAGCAGGCCTCCGCCGACGCCGCCGCCAAGGTTGCCGCGGAGCAGAAGGCCGCCGAGGAGGCCGCGCGCCAGCAGGCCGCCGCGGACGCCCAGGCGAAGGCCGATGCCCAGGCCAAGGCCGACGCGGAGAAGGCCGCCAAGGCCGCGGACGACAAGCGCAAGGCCGACGAGGCCGCCGCGAACCGTTCCAAGGCCCGGTCCGCGATGACCGCGGTCGAGGACAGCGCGCCGCCCGTCTCGGTCAGCCCCGGCTCGGTCCAGGACCTCGCCCGGCAGATCGTCGGCAGCGACGCCCAGTTCCAGTGCTTCAGCCAGATCGTGAAGCGCGAGAGCGGCTGGGACTACACCGCGACCAACAAGAGCTCCGGCGCGTACGGTCTGGTCCAGGCGCTGCCCGGCACCAAGATGGCCTCGGCCGGTGCCGACTGGCGCACCAACCCGGCCACCCAGATCAAATGGGGCCTCAGCTACATGAACTCCCGCTACGGCAGCCCCTGCGGCGCGTGGTCGTTCTGGCAGGGTCACAACTGGTACTAGGAACGGCGGCCGCTCCGGCGGCGCGGTTCCGCACGGCCCCCGGCCGTCCGTCCTCCTCGGACGGGCGACCGGGGGCCGTGGCGTTCCCCGGCCGCAGGTGTCGCGTGGTGGGAGCGGGAGGACCGCGCCGCCCGGGCTGCGCTGACCAGTGCGCCCTCGGACGGTGCGGTCCCGGTTGCGGACGCGGGGCGCGGGAAGGGGTCCTGGTAGCCTCCCGCACCGGCCGGTCCGCCGACAGTTGGCCGTGAGGCGACCTCGGCGGCTCGGCTCCGGGGTCTCGTCCCGACTCCTCCCCAGCGAACTGTGACCGAAACCAGGCGGAACCTGGCGTTTTGTCCGGTTCATCGGGATGGTCGGTTCGAGTCGAACGGACCGGCGGCCGGAATTGCCGCAGCCGCGCCGGGTAGCGTCATCCCTGACGGCCGCGGCGGGACCCGCGGCGTACCGCCGGCACGGCGGGTTCGGCAGGGGAGCGGTGGTAGCGAGGATGGCGCGGGGCGGAAAGGCCTTCAAGGCCCTGGCCAAGGGCGTGGCCGTGGTGGCGAGCGCGGCCGCCGTGATCGAACGGCGCCGGCGGGCCGCGATGGCTGCCGACCCGCACGAGCCGGCCCTCCCGGGAGCGGCCCTCCCGGAGCCGGCCGACGGGCATGTTCCGGCGCTGGTGGACGGGCAGGTCCCGGCACCCGCCGAGGCGCCAGGCCCGGTCCCGGCGCCCCGGGTCGACCCGGGCCCGGTGGCCGAGGCCCTCCCGCCGTCCGCCGCGGCGGCTCCGGGCGCCCCGCCCGCACCGGCCGCGCACGTCGGCCTCGGGCGGGAGTACCACCCCGGCCGACCGGCCACGCCCGCCGAGGCGGTGCCGTGGGGGCTGCGGGTGGCCGCCGAGTCGACCTGGCGGCTGCTGCTGCTCGGCGCCGCGCTCTACGTCGTCTTCTACGTGGTCGACATGCTGCGGCTGGTCGCCTTCTCGGTGCTGGCCTCGCTGCTGATCACCGCGCTGCTGGAGCCCTCGGTCTCCTGGCTGCGCCGGCGCGGGGTGCCGCGCTCGCTGGCGGCGGGCGGGGTGTTCCTCAGCGGTCTGGCCGGGATCGGACTGGTCGGCTGGTTCGTGGTCTGGCAGGTGTCGACCAACCTCTCGGACGTCACCACCCAGGTGAAGACCGGCGTCAACCAGCTGCGGGACTGGATGGTCACCGGGCCGCTGCACCTGACCCAGCAGCAGATCACCGACTTCGCCAACCAGATCACCAAGGCCATCACCACCAACACCGACCAGCTCACCTCGGCCTCGATCACCGGCGCGCAGATCGCCGTCGAGGTGCTGACCGCGCTGCTGATGACCTTCTTCACCACCTTCTTCTTCCTCTACGACGGCGGGAAGATCTGGAACTGGGCGCTGCGCGGCCTGCCCCGGCACTCCCGGTTCGCGATGGCCGGGGCCGGTCCGAAGGCCTGGACGACGCTCACCGCCTATGTGCGCGGCACGGTCTGCGTGGCCTTCATCGACGCGCTCTGCATCGGCATCGGCGTCGACCTGCTGGGCGTACCGCTCGCCCTGCCGCTGGCCGTGATCATCTTCCTGGGCGCCTTCGTCCCGCTGGTCGGCGCGCTGATCACCGGCACCGTCGCGGTGCTGATCGCGCTGGTCACCCAGGGGCCGTGGACGGCGCTGATGGTGCTGGTGGTGCTGGTGGTGGTGATGCAGGTGGAGAGCCACATCCTCCAGCCGCTGATCCTCGGCCGGGCCGTCCGGGTCCACCCGCTCGGCGTCGTGCTCGGCGTCGCGGCCGGCGGGATCATCGGCGGCATCGGCGGCGCGGTGGTCGCCGTCCCGCTGATCGCCGTCACCAACACCGTGGTCGCCCACCTGCGCCGCCGCAACGAGGCCGGCCAGGCCGTCTTCACCGCGCTGGAAGCCGCCCGCGAGGCCGCCGAGCGCACCGCCGCCGCCCCGGCGGGGGCCCCGCGACCACAGGCGCAGCCGCGGTCCGCGGCGGAGTAGTCGACGCGTACGCCGACGGGCCCCTCGCGGACATGGTGTCCGGGAGGGGCCCGTCGGCGTACGCGGGTGCGTCAGGCGTTGGCGAGGGCGGCCTCGGAGTCGAGGACGCCGGCCACGGCCTGGAGGACGGCGGCGATCTTCATCGAGGCCTGGACGACCTCGCGCTCGACACCGGCCTTGCGCAGCACGGCCTCGTGCGAGTCGAGGCACTGGCCGCAGCCGTTGATGGCCGAGACCGCGAAGCACCAGAGCTCGAAGTCGACCTTCTCGACGCCCGGGGTGCCGATGATGTTCATCCGCAGACCGGCCCGCATCGTGCTGTACTCCTTGTCGGAGAGCAGGTGCAGCGTCCGGTAGTAGACGTTGTTCATCCCCATGATCGCGGCCGCGCCCTTGGCGGCGTTGTACGCCTCCGGGGAGAGGTTGGCCTTGGCCTCGGGCTCCAGCTCGCGCAGCAGGCCGGGGCTGCGGGTGGCCATCGCGCAGGACAGCACGGTGCCCCAGAGCTGCTGGGCGGGGAGGTCGGAGTTGCCGATGACCGAGCCCAGGTTGAGCTTGAGGTCCTTGGCGTAGTCCGGGAGGGCGGCCTTCAGGTCGTCGAGAGCCATGGGTCAGCCCGCCAGCAGGGCCTGGGCGTCGAGGGTGTCCTCGCCCTTGCTCCAGTTGCACGGGCACAGCTCGTCGGTCTGCAGGGCGTCCAGCACCCGCAGGACCTCCTTGGGGTTACGGCCGACGGAGCCGGCGGTGACCATGACGAACTGGATCTCGTTGTTCGGGTCGACGATGAAGACGGCGCGCTGGGCGGTGCCGTCCTCGTTCTCGACGCCGCAGTCGCGCATCAGGTCGTGCTTGATGTCGGCCAGCATCGGGAAGGGCAGGTCGCGCAGGTCCTTGTGGTCCTTGCGCCAGGCGTGGTGCACGAACTCGGAGTCGCCGGAGACGCCGAGGATCTGGGCGTCGCGGTCGGCGAACTCGTCGTTCAGCTTGCCGAACGCGGCGATCTCGGTCGGGCAGACGAAGGTGAAGTCCATCGGCCAGAAGAAGACGACCTTCCACTTGCCCTCGTAGGACTTGTGGTTGATGTCGGCGAAGGCGCTCGCGGCGTCCAGGTCGACACAGGCCTTGAGGTCGAACTCGGGGAACTTGTCACCGATCGTGAGCACGTTCGCTTCTCCTGAAGTGAGATGAGGGGAGATGTCCGGAATCCGGACACCACTCACGATTCCACATCGTGGACTGATCAGGGAAATAGCTACACTTGATGTGTCTGATCGGAGATTGCTATCAGTACCGAATTCCCCACGTCGCGCCCGGCCTCCCGCAGGAAGGGTGGCGCCAGGACCGAGCCCGCTGTGGCGAGTGCCACAGTCCGCAGTCCGCGCACCCCGACCGTTGCCCAGCTGAGGGCCTTCGTCGCGGTGGCCGAACACCGGCACTTCCGGGAGGCCGCCGCCGCCACCGGGACGAGCCAGCCCGCGCTGTCCGGGGCGGTCGCGGCGCTGGAGGAGTCGCTGGGCGCGCAGCTGGTCGAGCGTACGACGCGCAAGGTGATCGTCACACCGCTGGGGGAGCGTGTGCACCAGCACGCCCGCCGGGTGCTCGCCTCGCTCCAGGCCCTCACCGAGGAGGTCGAGGCCGCCCGCCGCCCGTTCACCGGGCCGCTGCACCTGGGCGTCATCCCGACCGTCGCGCCCTACCTGCTGCCCACCGTGCTGCGGCTGGTCCGCGACCGCTTCCCGGACCTGGAGCTGCACGTCCACGAGGAGCGCACCCCCTCGCTGCTGGAGGGCCTGGCCGCCGGGCGGCTGGACGTCCTGCTGCTCGCGCTGCCGGCCGGCGGGGTCTCGCCGACCCTGGACATCCCGCTGTTCGACGAGGACTTCGTCCTGCTCACCCCGCCCGGGCACCCGCTCGCCGGGCGGATCGACGTTCCGCGCGACGTGCTGCTCGACCTGGACGTGCTGCTGCTGGAGGAGGGCCACTGCCTGCGCGACCAGGCGCTGGACATCTGTCGTGAGGTCGGCGCCGACCCGACGGGCTCGACCACCCGCGCGGCCGGCCTGTCCACCCTGGTCCAGCTGGTCGCCGGCGGCCTCGGGGTGACCCTGCTGCCCGCCACCGCGCTGGACGTCGAGGCCGGGCGCACCGACCGGCTGGCGGCCGTCCGCTTCGCCGCCCCGTCGCCCGGCCGCCGGATCGGGCTGGCCGTCCGGCCGGGCTCGGCCCGCGGAGCCGAGTACGCGCGCTTCGCGGCCGCGCTGCGCGAGGTGCTGGTCGAGCTGCCGGTCCGGATCGTCTCCTAGGCTGCCGGTCCGGACCGTCTCCCGGGTCAGCCCCGGGCGCTCTCCGTCGCCGGGGCGCCCAGGCAGAGCCCGACCGTCGTCGCGACCAGTAGCTCCAGCGCGTCCAGGGTGTCCTGGTCGGGCCGGTCGCCGGGGCGGCGCAGGGTGAGGTGGCGGGCCGTCAGGCCGTCGAAGCCGCCGAGGAAGTGGACGGCGATCCGGCGGGCGGGCAGCGCCAGGGTCAGGCCGTGGGCGGCCGCGAGGGCGCCGAGCATCTCGGTGGCGGTGCCCTCGATGTCGTGCTGGAGCCCGAGCATGATCTCCTGCATGTCCGGGTCGCGCATGGCCAGCGCCCCGAACTCGCTCAGCAGCACACAGCGCCCGTGCTCGCCGGTGGCGGCCTCCCAGAGCGCGTGCACCAGGGTGCGGACCTGCTCGCCGAACGCCCCGTCGCCGGGGGAGGCGGCGCGCACCTCGCCGACGAAGTCGGACTTCAGCTGCTCGACGACGGCCCGGTAGAGGTCCTTCTTGGTGCCGAAGGTGTAGTGCACCGTCGCCTGCGCCACGCCGAGCTCGGCGGCGATCGCTCGGGTGCTGCCGGCCGCGATTCCCTCCCTGGTCATCAGGTCGATCGCGGCCTGGACCAGTTGCGGTCGGCGTTCGGAGGCGGGGACATGGGCCATCCAGTCAGGGTAGCGCCACGGGCGGGTAACTGCGTCGTTTGATCTTGTCGATCAACTTTGTCACTCGACAAAGTTCGGTCTACGGTGGGACGCGACCTGCCCTGACCGACCCGAGGGACCGCCGATGGCCACGTACCTGTACCGACTGGGCCGATACTGCTTCCGACGACGGCGAGCCGTCGTCGCCGTCTGGATCGCCGTACTCATCGCCATCGGCGGGGCCGCGGGCGCCTTCGCCGGCAAGACCACCGACGAGTTCAAGGTCCCGGGCACCGAGGCCCAGGCCACCCTGGACCGGATCAAGGACACCTTCCCGGCGCAGGGCCACGGTTCCGCGCAGGTCGTCTTCGCCGCCGGTGCGCCCGGCGGCGTCGCGACGCCCGAGGCGGGCAAGGCGGTCGGCGAGGCCGTCGCCCGGATCGCCGGGGTGCCGGGCGTGGCCGCGGTGCCCGACCCGTACGCTACCGGCGCGCTCTCGCCGGACGGGAAGGTCGCGATCGCCCTGGTCTCGTTCGACCACAAGCTCGCCGACGTCACCGACCAGCAGCGCGAGGCCGTGAAGGCCGCCGCCGAGCCGGCCCGCGCGGCCGGGCTGGACGTGGCCTTCGGCGGCGACGCGTACAACACGATGGCCCAGATCGAGGGCGGCAGCGAGGCGATCGGCCTGGTGGTGGCCGGGGTGGTCCTGGTGGTCACCCTCGGTACGCTGGTCGCCGCCGGGCTGCCGCTGCTGACCGCGCTGGTCGGCGTCGGCGTGACGATGGCCGGCCTGCTGGCGCTCACCGGCTCCTTCGAGATCATCACCACCGCGCCGGTGCTGGCCCTGATGGTCGGCCTCGCGGTCGGCATCGACTACGCGCTGTTCATCCTGTTCCGGTACCGCCGCCACCTGGACGAGGGCCTGGAGCCGGAGGAGGCCGCCGCCCGGGCCACCGCGACCGCCGGCAGCGCCGTCGTCTTCGCCGGCCTGACCGTGGTCGTCGCGCTCGCCGGACTCGCCGTCGCGGGCGTCCCCTTCCTCACCGTGATGGGCCTGGCCGCCTCCGGCGCCGTCGTGGTGGCCGTCCTGGTCGCGATCACCCTGCTGCCCGCCGTGCTGGGCTTCACCGGCCGGGCCATCGACCGGCTGCCGATCTGGAAGCGGGCCCTGACCGCCAACGGCCGCACCACCATGGGCGAGCGCTGGGGCCGCTTCGTGGTCCGCCGCCCGCTGCCCGTGCTGCTGGTCGGACTGGCCGGGCTGGGCGCCCTGGCGGTGCCCGCCGCGAGCCTGAACCTCGGCCTGCCGAGCGGCGGTTCGCAGGCCGCCGGGACGGACGCCCGCAAGGCCTACGACCTGGTGGGCGAGAGCTTCGGGCCGGGCTTCAACGCGCCGCTGGTGGTCGTCGTGGACGCCCACGGCGCGCCGCGGCCCGAGCAGGCGGTGCAGGGCGTGGCCGCGAAGCTCCAGACCCTCGACGGCGTCGGGACGCTGCTGCCGCCGACCGTCGACCGGGCGAGCGGCACCGCGCTGGTGACCGTCATCCCGCGGACCGGCCCGGACCACGAGGACACCAAGGCGCTGGTCAACGAGATCCGCGACCAGAAGGCGGAGCTCAAGGCGGCGACCGGCGCGGACATCGCCGTCACCGGCACCACGGCCGCCAACATCGACGTCTCCACCAAGCTCGGCCAGGCGCTGCCGCCCTTCCTCGCGGTGATCGTCGGGATCGCGGTGGTGCTGCTGGCGCTGGCGTTCCGCTCGGTGCTCGTCCCGCTCAAGGCGGTGGCAGGCTTCCTGCTCAGCATCACCGCCTCGCTCGGCGCGGTGGTCGCGGTCTACCAGTGGGGCTGGCTGGACGGCCTGATCGACGTGCCCAAGGTCGGTCCGGTGGTGAGCTTCGTGCCGATCCTGCTGATCGGCGTGCTGTTCGGACTGGCGATGGACTACGAGCTGTTCCTGGTCTCCGGGATGAAGGAGCAGCACGTCCACGGCGCGGCGCCGCGCGAGGCCGTGGTGGGCGGCGTGCGCAACGGGGCCCGGGTGGTCACCGCGGCCGCGCTGATCATGGTGGCGGTGTTCGGCTCGTTCGTCTTCGGGCACGACCCGATCGTCCAGCCGATCGGCTTCGCCCTCGCGGTGGGCGTGCTGGTGGACGCCTTCGTGGTGCGGATGGCGCTGGTGCCGGCCGCGATGGCGCTGTTCGGCAAGGCGGCCTGGTGGTTCCCGAAGCGGCTGGAGAAGGTCGTGCCGCGGGTGGACATGGAGGGCGAGCAGCTGATCGCCCGGCTGGCGGAGCAGGCGGGGCAGGCGGCGCAGTCGGGGCAGGCGGCGCAGGAGCCGGCCAAGGAGCCGACCCGGGCCTGACGGACCGACCCGGGGCGCCCGGTGGGACGCGTTCCCGCCGGGCGCCGTCGCGTTCACGGCACCGGGTTCACGGCGGCCGCTCGCAACACCGCGTTCACGGCGGCGCGCTCACAACGGCGCGCTCACGCCCCGGCGTTCACGTTCACGTTCGCGGGCAGCCGCTGCTCGAACCAGACCACCTTGCCGGTGCCCAGCCTGGTCGCGCCCCAGCGGTCCGCGCACCGGGCCACTATCTGCAGCCCGCGCCCGCGTTCGTCCTCCGGCCCGGTGCGGCGCGGGCGCGGCAGCAGCGGGCTGTCGTCGCCGACCTCGCAGCGCAGCCGGGCGGTGCGCACCAGGCTCAGGGTGACCGGCCGGGTCGCGTGCTGGACGGCGTTGGTCACCAGCTCGCTGACCATCAGCTCGGTCGCCTCGCTGAGCTCGTCCAGCCCCCAGCGGCGCAGGGTGTGTGCGGCCAGCCGGCGGGCCCGGCCCGGCGTCTCGTTGCGCGGCTGGAGGTACCAGTGCGCGACGTCCCCGGCCGGGATGCCGTCGAAGCAGGCGCCGAGCAGCGCGATGTCGTCGCCGCGGTCGCCGGGCGGCAGGATCCGCAGCGCCTCCTGGCACAGCTGCTCCGGGGACTGCCAGCGGGCGGCGGCGATCCGGGCGCGCAGCAGCTCCAGGCCGTCGCTGATCGGGCGGGTGCGGGTCTCCACCAGGCCGTCGGTGAACAGCAGCAGCGCCGAGCCGGGCGGCGCGGGCAGTTCGACGGAGTTGAAGTCCACCCCGCCGACGCCGATCGGCGCCCCGGAGTCCAGTTCGACCAGCTCGGCGGTGCCGTCCGGGCGGACCAGCACCGGTGGGACGTGCCCGGCGTTGGCCATCACCACCCGGTTGGCGATCGGGTCGTACACCGCGTAGACGCAGGTGGCCAGGTGCTGTTCGCGGCCGAGCCGCTGGGCCTGTTCGTCGAGGTGGTAGAGCACCTCGTGCGGCGGCAGGTCGAGGGCGGCCAGGGTCTGGGCGCTGGTGCGCAGCTGGCCCATGATGGCGGCCGAGGTGAGCGAGTGGCCCATCACGTCGCCGACGATCAGGGCGACCCGGTTGCCGGGCAGCGGGACGGCGTCGTACCAGTCCCCGCCGACCTGGGCGCCGCGCTCGCCGGGCAGGTAGCGCTGGGCGATCCGGACGCCGTGCGACTGCGGCAGGCGCAGCGGCAGCATGCTGCGCTGCAGCTCGTTGGCGATCTCCCACTCGCGGGCGTAGCGCAGCGCTGTGTCCACGGCCAGCCCGGCCTGGGTGGCGAGGTGCGCCGCGGTCGCGGTGTCCGCGGCGTCGAAGACCGGGCGGCCGCTGCGTTCGGGAGGACGGCGGATCAGTATCAACAGCCCGAGCACCGCCTTGCGGCCGCGCAGTGGCAGGGCGAGGACGGAGGTGCCGGCGGCCAGCCGGGCCACCCCGCGGGTGCCGTACAGCTCGCGCAGCAGCGTCTCGGCGCGCTCGGCGGAGGGCGTGCCGAGGACGGCGGCCTCGGCGGGGCGGCGGCTCAGCAGGGCGTGGGCGAGCGCCCCGCCGCGGGTCACCGGGGTGGCCGGGCCGCCGTCGGCGGTCGAGCGGGCGCCGTAACGGGAGCGGCGCCGGTCGTCCAGGCCGCTCGGGCGGCCGCGGCGGCCGATCCGGGTGCCGGTGCTGTGGTGTATCCGCAGCTCCTCCGGGAATCCGGGTTCGCGTTCGACGTTGGGCAGCGGGTCGCGCAGGTGGACGACGGCGGCGTCGGCGAGCGTCGGGACGAGCACCCGGCCGATGTTGCGCAGCGTCGCGGCGAGGTCGAGGGCGGTGTTGATCCGCCGGGTCGCCGAGTCGAGGTACGCCAGCCGGTCCGCCATCTCGGTGCGCTCCGGCCGCGCGCCCGTCCGCCGTGCCGGGGCCGGGGCCGCCGGGGTCACCGCCAGGGCCGGGGCGGCCGGAGCCGGGGCCGGGGCCGAGGTCGGGGCCGGTGGCGCGGCCGGGACCTGGCGGCGCTGGCCCGGGACGGCGGGCGGCTGCTCCGCCTCGGTCTTGAGCTGGTCGCGCACGGCTGCCTGTCCTGGATTCGGTGTGGTCGGTGAGCTGTTCTGTTGCGCCGGCCGGGTACGGCCGGTCCTGTCCTGTCCCGGTTCGATCAGCCGACGCGTCGACAGCACAGGAACAGCTGTTCCTCCGGCGGCAGCGAGGTACTGGCCGGTGCGTACGGATGCCCCGAGCACTCCTCGACGGCGAAGCCGGCCGAGACCAGAACCCGCTCCAGATCCTCCCTCAGATACCCACTGATCCGCAGCTCTCTGCCAAGGAACGGAAGCGGAACGTGATCCAGGTCCGCCTCGACCATACCGAGCGCCAGCAGTCCCCCCGGACGCAGGAGTTCGCGTAGCCGCCCGAGCACGGTCGGAATCTCGTCCTGCGGCAGCAGGATCAGCGAGAAGAACGCGGTGACCGCGGCGAAGCGGCCCCGCCCGTCCGGCCCCAGTCCGGGGGCGTTCCAGACCCGGTCCGCACGCTCGGTGGCCAGATCGTACAGGTCGATCCGATGGAAGACTGGCGCAAAGACGCCGGGGAAAGCGGTCCGCCGGGCCAGGGTGAGCATCCCGTCGGAGAGGTCCGCGCCGGTCACCCGCAGACCGGCCGCGGCCAGCTGCCGGACGGTCGGGTCACCGGTGCCGCAGCCGACGTCCAGCACCCGGGCACCGGGTTCCAGCCCGGCGAGCAGCCGCCGGCCGCAGGCCAACTGGCCGTCCTTGGCCGGGAAGGCCTCGCCGTACCCGGCGCCGATGGTGTCGAAGGCGACCGCCTGCAGTGCCCGGGCCGCCCGCCGCCGCCGTACCTCGGGCTCGTCGTCGCCCGCGTCCTCGCCGACGGGGAACGGGTCGGATATCTGTCCGGTCGTCACGTTGCGAGACACCCTTCCACCCGTGGCCTCCGGTGGCGCCTCCCGCGGCCCCGCGGGCCGCTGCCGGTGGCGGTACGTCGCGCTCTGCGCACCACACGGACGGACTGCACCCCGATGCGTATCCGGCAGACACTCGTGTGCGTACTGGCATCTGAGAATATGCGTGATCACTGCGCCATGGGGTCCCTTTCCGGCCAACTCGCCGTGCTTGGACCGTTGTGGCCCGGGTTGCGGAAGCACGAGGGTGTGGGCGAGGTTGTGCGCGAGGCTCCGCGCGCCGGACAATGCGCCAGGCTGACGTCGATGACCTGCGGTTTTGCCGATCCGCAGGCTGACTATCGGACGTTTATCGAACGTCAATCGGCGCGGTGCAGAGTGGAGTCCAGCGCCGGGGAAGCGTTGAGGGCGCTCCCGCAGCCGGGGGGCTGCGGGAGCGCCGACGCGCGGAACGGGGGAGGTCTTCCGTGGGGGAGCGGAGACCTTACGGCGCGGGGGGAGGGAAGGGCTCGGTGTGCTGCTGGGAGATGAGGTCCGCCACGGGGGAGGCCTCGGGCACACCGAGCCGGATGAAGGTCGCATGTGCCTCCTGGAGGCAGGCGAGCCCGCGGGCCGGCTGGGCGAGCGTCAGGAGCGCCTCGCCCAGCGCCGCGTTCGCCAGGCCCTGGCAGTAGGCGGAGTCCAGCTCCTGGGCGATCGCGAGCGACTCGCCGGCTGCCTCGGCGGCCTCGGCGGGCTGTCCGGCCGCGAGCAGGGCGGTGGCGAGGCGGGCCAGGGTGTAACCCCTCCACAGGGTGTTCTGCTGCGACTGGTACAGCCCGTGCGCCTCCCTCAGGTGCGGGACGGCCTCGGCGCCGGAGAGCACCACACCGAGCTGGTAGAGCGTCTGCGCGAGCAGCGGGCCGTTCTTGGACTCCCGAGCGGCGGCGACACCCTCGCCGGCGGACTGGATCGCCGTCTCCGTCATGCCGAGCCGGTGCTGCGCCCGGGCTATGTTGCTGACCACCCGCGCCTCGGACGTCGGTGCGCCGACGGCCTGGCTGGTGGCGCGGGCCTGTTCGTAGAACAACAGGGCCTCGGCCGGACGGTTGCCGACGTTCAGCATCACGCCCAGCATGTTGGCCGTGGCGAGGAGCAGGACGGTCGCGTCGTCCGGCGCCTGGTGGTCCAGGCTTCGGCGGAAGGACTGTTCCGCCCCCTGAAAGTCGCTGGTGTCGGACTGCAGGGTGCCGCGGGCGAAGTGCACCCGGGCGAGCGCCGCCGAGTCGTCACGACGACGCGCGTCCGCACCGATGGCCTCCAGGGTCCGGAGTGCTCGGGGGCCGCGGGTCGGGTCCGGGTCGATGCTGATCAGGTAGTTCAACAGGTCAATGGCTGCGCGCTGCAGGGCGCCGGGGCCGCTCGCGGCGGCCTCGACGGTGCTGAGCAACAGACCGCCCTCGGTACGCAGCCAGTCCTGTGCGGCGTGACTCGTGGGCAGGCCGAGTCCCGGCGACGCGAGTGCGGTCAGCTGTTCGAGCACGGGTTCGTCCGGCTCGATCACCTGGGCCGCGTTTCGCACGGTCGGGATCAGCAGGTCGAGCAGCCGGAGCACCGCCTGCTCCTGCTCGCCGGTGTCTCCTATCCGCTCGTTCTGCCGCTGGGCGTAGAGCCGGAGCAGGTCGTGGTAGCGGTAGCGGCCGGGGGCGAAGCACTCCAGCATGTTCGCCTCGACCAGGGCCTCGGCGAGGCCCTCGGCGGTGTACTCGTCCAAGCCGAGCAGTGCTGCGGCGGCCGCCAGGGGGATGTCGGGGGAGTCGATCAGCGCGAGCAGCCGAAAGGCGCGGGCCTCGGTCGCGGACAGCTGTCCGTAGCCGAGCCCGATGGTGGTCTCCACTGCGAGGTTGCCGAGCTGGAGTTCGTCCAGCCGTCGGCGTTGGTCGGCTAACCGACGGGCCAGGTCGGAGACGCTCCATCGCGGGCGGCTGGCCAGTCGGGCGGCGGCGATGCGTACAGCCAGCGGCAGGAAGCCGCAGGCGGTGACGACCTGCATGGCGGCCTCTGGTTCGGCGGCGACCCGGTGCTCGCCGACGACGGCCGAGAACAGCGCCAGCGCCTCGTCAGGGGTCAGCTCCTCGACGTCGAACAGCTGGGCGCCGGGGATGCCGGCCAGCCGGGAGCGGCTGGTGGCCAGGACGGCGCAGCCGGAGACCCCGGGGATGAGCGGCCGGATCTGGTCGGCGTCGCGGGCGTTGTCGAGCAGGATCAGCATGCGTCGGCTGGCGAGCAGCGAGCGGTAGAGGGCGGCGCGCTGTTCCAGCGAGTCGGGGCTCTCGGCGACGCCGAGCGCGTGCAGGAAGTCGCCCAGGACGCCCGCCGGGTCGGCGGGCGAGACGCCGGCTCCGCGCAGGTCGACGTACAGCTGCCCATCCGGAAACTCGGCGCGGACCCGGTGGGCGACGTGAACCGCGAGGGTGGTCTTGCCGACGCCGCCGATGCCGGCCAGCGAGGTCACCACCACGGCCTGGCCGGTGGCGTCCATCAGGACCGCCGAGAGGTCGTCCGCCAGTTCCGATCGCCCGCTGAAGTCGGATACATCGGCTGGGAGTTGGGCCGGAGCGGGGGGTGCGGCCGGGCCGTCCTCGCGGACGGTGGGGCCAGGGGCGGGGGCGACCGGGACGGCGAGCGCCGGGTCGGCCGCGAGGATGCGGGTGTGCATCGCGGACAGGCCCGCGCTTGGTTCGACCCCGAGCTCCTCGATCAGCAGCTTGCGGGTGTCGGTGTAGACACCGAGTGCCTCGGCCTGGCGTCCGCAGCGGTACAGCGCCAGCATCAGCAGTTCGCGCAGGCGCTCGCGCAGTGGGTGCTCGGTCGTCAGGTTGTTGAGCTCACCGACGATCTCGGCGTGCAGGCCGACGTCGAGCGCGGCGGCGCACAGCTCCTCGGTCGCCGCCACCTGGCGCTCGGCCAGCCGCCCGCGCTGGGCGTCGGCGTACGGGCCGGGGACGCCGGTCAGCGGACGTCCGCTGAACAGGTCCAGCGCCTGCGTCAGCAGCCGGTGCGCCTTGTGCTTGTCGCCCGAGGTGCGGGCGGTGGCGGCCTCGGCGGAGAGCCGCTCGAAGACCGTCAGGTCGAGGGCCTCGCCCGGGATGCGCAGCGCGTAGCCGTCGGCGACCGAGACCAGCAGTTCGGCGGGCCGGCGCACCTCGCGCCGGGGCTCGATGACGGAGCGCAGGCGGGAGACGTAGGTGCGCAGCGCGGCCACGGCCTGGGTGGGGGGCCGGTCGCCCCAGAGGGCGTCGACCAGGTCCTGGGTGGTGACCGGGCGTCCGGAGTGCAGCAGGAGGGTGGTGAGCACCGCTTGCTGCTGGGGCGATCCGAGGGAGAGGGGCTTGCCGTCGAGCCAGGCCTGGACCGGACCGAGGACTTGGAAGCGCAGCGCAGGGTTCTGCGGCGTCTCCAGAAACTCCATGAAGTCCCCCGATGGCCTATGGTGTCGATTCCGTGAAAGGGCGCTCGGCGGTCCGCCGCGATGCTTCAGCTTAGGCGGACGCCCGACTCTGCCGGATGGTGCCGCAAGCCGCACGATGTTTATCGGACATTTAATCAACCCTACGATACTGTCCGCGCGCCCGCGCCACAGAGGTCGGGCTGAACACATTTGATGACCGAAAGGCGGCCGCCCAATGGCCAATGACCAGAGCGAGACCCCGGTGCTGTCGACGCCCGAGAACACGGCGCAGACCGGCACCCCGGCCGCCGCTGTGGAGGCGGGCAAGGCTGTGGAGGGCGCGGTGACCGCGGCCTCGAACCCGACCGAGTACACCGCGCCGACCGACGCGGAGAAGAACGCGTTCGAGAACGGCTCCTTCGGTGACGAGGGCCAGTACATCGAGGAGCCCGCCGGCGAGCCGGGCGGCCCGTACCGGCCGGAGAACGCGGTCGGCGGCAACCCGTAAGCCGTTCTGGCCGAGTGCCCCCGCGCCCTGTCCGGGCGCGGGGGCGCCGTCGGTTATGCGCGCGCCAATTCGTGTGCGGGTGCACCGTGGTGGCTGATTTCGGTCCCTGGTGCACGCATGGTGACCGGTGCTATCCGTAACGTGCCGGTCGTGGGGCGTCCGGCGTTCCGGAATTCCGGATTCACTGGGGATTGCCGAGCCCTGAATGCTGCGGTTTGCGTGGATTTTGCCGCAATTACCGCAAATGATCCCATTCAGTCGAATCGCGGGGCCCGGGAACGGGTGAGACCTGGTGCGGTTCGGCGGTCCATTCCCGGCCGCCGCCCTCGGGGCGCAGGTAGTGCTCGCCGCCGAGGGTGTCCATGTAGATGCCGGTGCGTCCGGTCCTCCGGTCGAGGACGAGTTCACCCGTGTGTGGCCGGTAGGTCGAGGTGTCGCGCTGTCGGGTGCTCACCGCCTGCTCCTTTCGGCGTGTGCCCAGCATCTCTAGAGAAGCTAATATCTCTAGAGATGTCAACGGTCCGTCGTATCTCCTTACCGGCGACCGCGGGCGCGCCTACGATTTGTCCGAGGCAGAGGGAGAGCGGCGATGACCGGCAGCAGTGGCGACAAGCAGCCCAAGTATCAGCGGATCGCCGAAGCGCTGAAGGCGGCCATCGACGCCGGCCGGTACCGCGCGGGCGACCGCCTGCCCGGCGAGAACGACCTCATGGACGAGTACGGCGTGGCCCGGATGACGGCCCGCCAGGCGCTCGGCGTGCTGCAGAGCGAGGGCATCGCCGAGGCGCGCCGAGGTGCCGGGGTGTTCGTCCGGGACTTCCGGCCGCTGCGCCGGCGCGGCATCCAGCGGCTGGCGCAGGGGCAGTGGGGGGCCGGCCGGTCGATATGGTCGGCGGACATCGACAACCGCAGCCTGGTGGTCGACCAGGTGACCGTCGCCGAGCAGGGCGCGCCCGAGCACGTGGCGCGGGTGCTCGGGGTCGACCCGGGCGCCCCGATGTGCGTGCGGCAGCGCCGCTTCGTGCTGGACGGCAAGCCGGTGCTGCTCTCGACCTCCTACCTGCCCGCGGTGCTGGTCGCGGGCACCGCCATCACCCGCGAGGACACCGGCCCCGGCGGCATCTTCGCCCGGCTCGCCGAGATCGGCGCCAAGCCCGTGCACTTCCGCGAGGAGGTCCGCTCGCGGATGCCCAGCGCGGAGGAGTCCACGCGCCTGGAGCTGTCCGCCGGCACCCCGGTCATCCTGATCTGCCGCACCGCCTTCGCCGACGAGGGCCAGGTCGTCGAACTCAACGAGATGACCCTGGACTCCGCCTCCTACGTCCTGGAGTACGACTTCGACGCCTGAGCGCCGACCGGCCGGCCCGGCCTACTGGTAGTGGTAGCGGGCCTTGAGGATCTTCACTTCCTTCTCGTCCGCCCGGTACACCAGTCGGTGCTCGTCGTCGATCCGCCGCGACCAGTAGCCGGCCAGGTCCCCCTTCAGTGGCTCGGGCTTCCCGATGCCGTCGAAGGGGTCCCGCTGGATCTCGCCGATCAGGCGGGTGATCCGCTGGGCCATCTTCCGGTTCGACCCGAGCCAGAACAGGAAGTCCTCCCAGCCGTCCGGGTCGAAGTGGACGCTCCTCACACCTCACCCGCCAGCGCTTCCAGTTCCTCCACGGTCCTGGTGACGCCTGGGTGGCCCGCCCTGTCGCGGGCGACGGCCTCCATGAGTCGCTGGGCGTTGGCGGGGGAGCGCAGGAGGTAGATCGTCTCCTGCCAGGAGTCGTAGTCCTCGGCGGACATCAGGACGGCGTCCCCGCCCTTGGACGTGATCCTTATGGGGGCGTGGTCGTCGTTGACCTTCTTGATCAACGGGAAGAGCTGGGTGCGTGCCTCGCTCGCGCTGATCGCCATGGGAACGTCCTCCGCTCGGGTACCGGATATCCGTACCGCCATGGTACGAGTTACCCGTACTGGATGCCATGGGAAACGGTCGAAACGGAACCGCCCCGGGCGCGGGGCGGCCGGGGCGGTTCGGGGGCGTGCGGGGACGGCCCCGGGCGGGGCTACTCCTTGGAGCGGACGCGCAGGTTGGTGATCAGCGGGCCCTCGGTGGTCTCGCGGAAGAAGTCGTTGCCCTTGTCGTCGACGACGATGAAGGCCGGGAAGTCCTCGACCTCGATGCGCCAGACCGCCTCCATGCCGAGCTCGGCGTACTCCAGCACCTCGACCTTCTTGATGCAGTCCTGGGCGAGGCGGGCGGCCGGGCCGCCGATCGAGCCGAGGTAGAAGCCGCCGTGCGCGGCGCAGGCGTCGGTGACCTGCTTGCTGCGGTTGCCCTTGGCGAGCATGACCATCGAGCCGCCGGCCGCCTGGAACTGGTCGACGTAGGAGTCCATCCGGCCGGCGGTGGTCGGGCCGAAGGAGCCGGAGGCGTAGCCCTCGGGGGTCTTGGCCGGGCCCGCGTAGTAGACCGGGTGGTCCTGGAGGTACTTGGGCATGCCCTCGCCGGCGTCCAGGCGCTCCTTGATCTTGGCGTGGGCGATGTCGCGGGCGACCACGAGCGTGCCGGTGAGCGACAGCCGGGTCTTCACCGGGTACTTGGACAGCTCGGCGCGGATCGCGGACATCGGCTGGTCGAGGTCGACGCGCACCACGTCGTCGTCGAGGTGCTCGTCGGTGGTGTCCGGCAGGTACTTCGCCGGGTCGGTCTCCAGCTGCTCCAGGAACACGCCCTCGGCGGTGATCTTGCCGAGCGCCTGGCGGTCGGCGGAGCAGGAGACGGCCATCGCGACCGGCAGCGAGGCGCCGTGCCGCGGCAGGCGCACCACGCGCACGTCGTGGCAGAAGTACTTGCCGCCGAACTGGGCGCCGATGCCGATCTTCTGGGTCAGCTCGGTGACCTTGGCCTCCAGCTCCAGGTCGCGGAAGCCGTGGCCGGTCTTGGCGTTGCCCGAGGTCGGCAGGTTGTCCAGGTAGTGCGCCGAGGCGTACTTGGCGGTCTTCAGCGCGAACTCGGCGCTGGTGCCGCCGATCACGATGGCCAGGTGGTACGGCGGGCAGGCCGCGGTGCCCAGCGAGCGGATCTTCTGCTCCAGGAACGAGAGCATGCTCGCCTCGTTCAGGATGGCCTTGGTCTCCTGGTACAGGTACGACTTGTTGGCGGAGCCGCCGCCCTTGGCCATGAACAGGAACTTGTACGCGTCCCCGTCGGTGGCGTACAGCTCGATCTGGGCCGGCAGGTTGTTGCCGGTGTTCTTCTCGTCCCAGGTGGTCACCGGGGCCATCTGGGAGTAGCGCAGGTTGAGCTTGGTGTACGCGTCGAACACGCCGCGCGCGATGGCGGACTCGTCGCCGCCCTCGGTCAGCACGTTCTGGCCGCGCTTGCCCATGACGATCGCGGTGCCGGTGTCCTGGCACATCGGGAGGATGCCGCCGGCCGAGATGTTGACGTTCTTCAGCAGGTCGAGCGCGACGAAGCGGTCGTTGGGGCTGGCCTCCGGGTCGTCCAGGATGCGGCGCAGCTGGGCGAGGTGGGCGGGGCGCAGGTAGTGCGAGATGTCGTGCATCGCCTCGGCCGTCAGCAGCCGCAGCGCCTCGGGCTCGACCTGGAGGAACGTGCGACCGCCGGCCTCGAAGGTGGAGACACCCTCGGAGGTGAGCTTGCGGTACGGGGTCGGGTCAGCGCCCAGGGGGAGCAGGTCGCTGTACTCGAAGTCTGGCGTGGGAGCCATGGGGGCGGTCCTTAGCTGTCCAGTTGGTCCGGCTGCGTCGGCGAAGCACCATCAAGGGTAGGACCCGTCGGAAGCCGGCATGCGGACAGGGCAGCCTTGCGTGACCGGGCTCACTCGCTCGGGAGTGCGAGCGACTAGTCTGATCCCGTGGACAACTCGCCGTCGCACGACGACCCGGGGCAGCCGCCGGTGCCGGCGCCCGTACCGATGACCAAGCCCGAGAGCAGGGCCCAGGCCGCGCCGCGCCCGCACGCGCCGGCCGCAGAAGCGGAGTTGCGCGTCTCCGACGCCGACCGCGAGAAGGTCGCGGAGCTGCTGCGGGACGCCTACGCCGAGGGCCGCCTGGACGCGGACGAGCACGCCGAGCGGATCGAGGCCGCCTACGCCGCGAAGACCTTCGGCGATCTCGCGCCGCTGACCCGGGACCTGCCGGCCCGCCCGCTGTCCTTCGAGAAGCCGCCGCTGGCCGCCCCGCAGCCGTCGTCGCCGCCGCAGCCGCCCGCGCGCCTGGAGTCCCCCACGGTGGTGGCGATCTTCGGCGGCGCCGCCCGCAAGGGCCGCTGGCGGGTGGGCTCGCACCTGAGCGCCTTCGCCGCGTTCGGCGGGGTGGACATCGACCTGACCGACGCCGTGTTCGAGTCCCCCGAGGTGGAGATCACCGTGACGGCGATCTTCGGCGGGGTCCAGGTCCGGGTCCCGGAGAACGTCACGCTGCAGGGCTCCGGCATCGGCATCTTCGGCGGTTTCGACGTCCGGGAGACGACCGCGGCGGACCCGTACGCTCCGGTTGTCCGGATCAAGGGCCTTGCGCTGTTCGGCGGTTGTGAGGCGAAGCCGCGCCGGGGCAAGAAGCTGAAGGAGTGGGTGCGCCGCCAACTCGGCGTCGACTGACCGCCATTGACCTGCGAAGTGCCCGGCCGTGGATCAACTCCCGGCCGGGCGCTCGGCGTTGTGGCCAGTGCGCTGCGTAGTCGATTGCGTGCAGTGTGCATGAATCGCGGCCGGGCGGGGTAGTTCCTTCCGCACATCGCTTCTTGGACGGCTGCGCACCGGAGGCGGCCGAGCGGCCGTGCCGGGGTTGGACAGCGGGGGCTCGCGGCCGGCGGGGGAGCGAGGGATCCCCGTGTCCGAGAGCCTCGTCAGGAGTACGGCCGTGCTGCATCCGATCGAGTCCCGCACCACCTCGCCAGTCGCCGCCGCGCAGGTCCTGGAGCGCCGCCCCGGCGTCCGGCCGCAGCCGCAGCCCCAGGGCGGCCAGGCGGGTGCCCCCGCGGGCGAGGACAACCCCTGGCACACCGGTGCCGCGTGTCGGCGGGACGAGGTGGGGCTGTTCTTCGCGCCCTCCAAGGAGCCCACGGCGGCCCGGTTGTCGCGCGAGGAGCAGGCCAAGCAGGTGTGCGCCCGCTGTCCGGTGCTGCTGGAGTGCCGCGAGCACGCGCTGGCCCAGCCGGAGCCGTACGGGGTCTGGGGCGGGCTGACGGCCGCCGAGCGGCGGGTGGTGCTGGCCCGGCGCCGCCGCCGGGACGCGGAGCTGCGCGAGGCGGCCCGGGCGACGGCGGCCGCGCGGCGCCGGATAGCCGGGTGACGGCGGGCCCGAGAGCGGGACGGCGACGCACCGCGGCCCCGGCGGAGGGGGATTCCGCCGGGGCCGTGTGCCGCGTTCTTCCGGGCCTCAGTTGGCGCGGTCGAAGTCGATCGCGCTGTACGCCCGCAGCTTCGAGAGCTTGTGGGTGGAGTTGATCTCGCGGATGGTGCCGCTCTTGGAGCGCATCACCAGCGAGCTGGTGGTGGCGGTCTCCGAGCGGTAGTGCACGCCGCGCAGCAGCTCGCCGTCGGTGATGCCGGTGGCGACGAAGAACACGTTCTCGCCGCTGACCAGGTCGTCCGTGGTGAGCACCCGGTCCAGGTCGTGGCCGGCGTCCAGGGCCTTCTGCCGCTCGGCCTCGTCCTTGGGCCACAGCCGGCCCTGGATCACGCCGCCCATGCACTTCATCGCGCAGGCCGCGATGATGCCCTCGGGGGTGCCGCCGACGCCCATCAGCAGGTCGACGCCGGTGCCCTCGCGGGCGGCCATGATGGCGCCGGCCACGTCGCCGTCCGAGATGAACTTGATCCGGGCGCCCGCCTCGCGGATCTCCCGGACCAGGCCGTCGTGGCGCGGGCGGTCGAGCACGACGACGGTGACGTCCTCGACGGCACTGCCCTTGGCCTTGGCGACCCGGCGGATGTTGACCGCGGCCGGGGCGGTGATGTCGACGAACTCGGCGGCCTCCGGGCCGGCCACCAGCTTGTCCATGTAGAACACGGCGCTGGGGTCGAACATGGTGCCGCGGTCGGCGACGGCCAGCACGGCCACCGCGTTGTTCATGCCCTTGGCGGTCAGCGTGGTGCCGTCCACCGGGTCGACCGCGACGTCGCACTCGGCGCCGGTGCCGTCGCCGACCCGCTCGCCGTTGTAGAGCATCGGGGCTTCGTCCTTCTCGCCCTCGCCGATGACGACCACGCCGTTCATCGACACGGTCGAGACGAGGGTGCGCATCGCCTTCACGGCGGCACCGTCCGCGCCGTTCTTGTCGCCACGTCCGACCCACCGGCCGGCGGCCATCGCGGCCGCCTCGGTGACCCGGACGAGCTCGAGCGCGAGGTTCCGGTCGGGAGCCTCGGGCGCGACCTCCAGGGCACTGGGAAGGTGGTGCGGGTACTGCGTGGTCATCGTCGTTACCTCTCTGTACGCGACGGCCAGTGAGCGCCCGACTACTGCCTGGTCGAACGCCGTGGTGAGGGTATTGCGATCGTATCTGCCCACGAGATGACTGTCTGTGGCGCGGGTCGCTGCTCTATGGCAGAAAACACCGATTCGCCCCCCTTTCACCCATACGTGGCCACCCCTGGTGGCCGTCCCGGTGTGTGGATGAGTCACCATGTGGGGGTGGCAGCAGACAGCAAGGGCATGAGGGGTCGGCAGACCGTACGGGACATGGTCCTGTCGATGCTGGCGGTCGGTTTCGTCGTCTGGATCGGGTACCTGTTCCTCCCGCACGACGCCAACGGCGACCCGGTGCACGTGGTCGAATACAAGGTCGCGGCGGCCTCCGCCAAGCGCGCCGCGCCGTACCCGCTGCTCGCCCCGGAGGGTCTGCCGGAGAAGTGGCGGGCCACCTCGGTCGCCTACCGGCCGGCCGACCAGAACAACGGCAAGGGCAACGCCTGGCACCTGGGCTTCGTGACCCCCTCCGGCCAGTACGCGGCGGTCGAGCAGAGCGACGTCTCGCGCGACTCCCTGGTGTCGGACTACGTCAAGGGCGCCAAGGCGGACGGCAGCTCCGAGGTGGCCGGCCGCACCTGGGACCGGCTGCAGGGCGAGAAGGACCGCGCCCTGGCCGCGCAGACCGGCGTCGGGACCACCCTGCTCACCGGCACCGCCTCCTACGAGGAGCTGGCCGAGCTGGCGCAGGCGCTCAAGTAGCCCGCCCCCGCCTCCGCGCCCGCTTCCGCGCACGCACGCGCGTACGCCGAAGGGCCCCGCGCCGGACGAACGGTGGTTTCTAGTGGTCGTTGCAACACGTGGTCGGTTGTCTAGGCCGCGAGGAGTTTAGCCAGGCGCTCGGCTGGGGTTTCCCAGCCGAGCGTT
>NZ_JBICYZ010000098.1:0-30519 GCF_043201465.1 Kitasatospora sp. NPDC048298 | reverse complement strand
CCCCCCACCCCCCCCACGCCCCCCCCCCCCCCCCCCCGCCCCCCACCCCCCCCCCCCCCCCCCCCCCCCCCCCCCCCCCCCCCCCCCCCCCCCCGGCCCCCCACCCTCCCGAAAGCCCCCCTCCCGAGAGCCCCCCTCCCCAGCCGACCCCCGCAGAGCCCGCTCCAGATCCCGAAGCGCCTGCCCCACCAACCGAGTCCCCGCCCTCACGACATCCCGCTGCACCCCCGCCGGAGCCCCCGCCAACCCCTCCTCCAGCCACAGCTGCGCATCCCGCACCGCCCGGAACTCCACCGGCTGCCCCGTCAGCATCGCCGCCGCCGCGAGCGCCGTCGCCAGCCGCAGCTCCTCCGCGTACGCCGCCGTCCCCGGGACGGGCTCCGCGTCCGCCGCCGGCAGGTGGGCCTCCAGCAGCACCGCCGCCCGCCCGAGGGCCCCCACCGCCGCCCGGGCCCGGTCGATCTGGCGCCGGCTCACCCCCTCCAGTCCGGACTCGTGCCGCCCCGGCTCGGCGTCGGCCCGCTGCATCGCCTGGTACAGCTCCGAGCGCGCCTCCCGCGAGTCCAGCAGCGCGCTCCGCACCACCCGCCCGCGCGGCGCCGCCGGCTTCTCGTAGCAGGCGATCACCGCCCCCGCGTACCGTCCGGCCGCCGCCAGCCACTCGGCGAGCCGTTCGCCCAGCCGGGCGGTCTGCCAGGTCGGGAACAGCGCGTACGTGACGAGCGCGATCGATCCGCCGAGCAGTGTGAGCCCGACCCGTTCGACCGCCGTCACCAGCGGGTTGCCCTCCTGCAGCCCGAGCAGGAACACCACGTACGTGGAGATGCCGACGGTGGTGAGCGCGTACCCGGTCCGGAACGCCAGGTACGACCCGCCGATGCAGACCACAGCCAGCGCGGCCAGCACCCACTCCCCGGGGTGGGTGAGCTGCACCACCAGCGTCGAGACCGCGACCCCGACCACCGTCCCGGCCAGCCGGGCGACGCCCCGGCTGTAGGTCTGCGCGAAGTCCGGCCGCATCACCATCGCGGCGGTCATCGGCGCCCAGTACCCGTGGTGGAACCCGACGAGCCGGGCCAGCAGGTAGGCGACGGTGACGACCCCGGCGAGCCGGACGGCGTGCTGGAAGATCGCCGAACGCGGCTGCAGCTGCCGCCGTACGGCCCGCGCCGCGACCGGCAGCATCCGGGCGATGGTCGGCTTGTGCAGCGCTCCCCCGGCCCCGACCACGGGGGTGGTGATGGTGTCCTCGTCGTTGCGGTCCAGGGTGTCCGCGGCCTTGCGCAGCAGCCCGCCGAGCCGCCGGGCGGAGCGCCGGGGCGCCCCCTGGAGCCGCGGTCCCTCGTCCGAGCCGACCAGGGTGAGCGAGGGCGCGGAGCGGGGCAGCCGGACCGGGTCGCCGGTGCGGATCGCCCGGGCGAGGGCGTCCATGACCTCGGCGGCGGCCGCCAGCACCTCCCGGGCCCGGTCCCGCCCCGGCCCCTCCTCGGGGGCGCCCACCTTGGGGTCGGCGAGGGCGGCGAGGGTGGGCCGGATGCGCTCGGCGATGCCGCGCAGGCCGCGCAGCTCGGGCGGCCGGTGGCGGTCCTGCCAGGGGGTGAGGGCGGCCGCGTGGCGGGCCGTCATGAACGGCTCCGGGTCCACGTGCGCGGTCGGGTCCTGCCGCAACCTCCTCGCGTAGTCGGCGAGTTCGGCGTAGGTGTCGGCGAGGGCCTCGCGCTGGGCGGTCCAGCTGCCGATCGGCCAGACGGTGATGACGGTGGCCTGGACGACCCCGCCGAGGGCGGCGACCAGCCCGTGGCCGAGCGCGGTGCCCACGCTGACCGGGAGCTGCACGACGATCAGCATCACCGAGACGGTGTTGGTGGCGACCACCCCGGCGGTGGGCCCGATCGCCCAGGCCAGCCCGGCGCCGAAGGCCCACACCGCGAGCAGCACCGGGAACAGCCCGGGGACGCCGGCGGCCAGGTAGCCGAGGAAGGTGCTGACGCCGAGTCCGGCCCCGGCCGCGACGGCGAGGCTGGCCCGGGGCCGGAAGCTGCGCTGGAAGGTGGCCGAGCCGGCGATGAACGCGCCCATCGCGGCCGAGGTGGCGAGCGCGACCCCGCCGAGCGCGAGGGTCGGGAAGAGCACCAGTGCCACCGCGACCGCCCCGCGCAGCGCCCGCTTGGGGTCGGTCAGCGTCCGGTCCAGGGTGAGCCCGGTCCGCGCGGTGTCACGAAGTGCGGCGAACCAGGACATAGCGACATCCTAGGCGGGAGACCTCCGCCGGATCCGACTCAGCCGCGCCGCCGCCCACAGCAGCGCCCCGGTCGGCAGGAACACCGCGTCCGCCGCGATCATCGCGAGCGAGAAGACCGGCAGCCCGAGCACCACCGCGATCCCCACGTGCTCCAGCATCATGACGGCCAGCAGGACGTTCTTGACCCGCCGGTTGACCAGCGTGAACGGGAACGCCACCTGGAGGATCACGGTGCCGTAGGAGATCAGGAAGACCGGCAGCAGCGCCGAGCCGACCAGCGCGGACAGCCCCGGCCAGGGGGTGAAGTAGTCCAGGTGCAGCGGGTAGTACAGCGCGGTGCCGTCCTGCCAGCGCGAGCCCTGCACCTTGTACCAGCCGGCCGTGGCGTAGATCAGCACCACCTCGACGGCGATCACCAGCATCGCGCAGTTGTGCACCATGTTCGCCAGCGCGTCGAGCACCGCCCGCGGTTCGCCGTCCGGCCGCAGCCGGCCGAGCGTCCACCACAGCCCGGCCACCGCCCAGAGCCCCCAGAACAACGGCGACCAGCCGAGGTGCGGGAAGGCCCGGTCGGTCCAGGTCAGGCTGTCGCCCGCGAAGCCGCCGAACTGACAGGCCGCCAGGGCGGCCCCGAGCAGCGCCCAGAGCACCACCCCGGTCCGCCCGGGCCCGGGCCCGCGGGCGTCCAGCGACCAGACCTCGGCGCAGCGGGTGAAGACCAGGTAGACCGCCATCAGGTGGACGACGTTGTCGCCGCCGTCGCCGAGGAAGACGTCCCGGTTCTGCAGGGACAGCACGGTGACCAGGAACAGCACCGTGCTCGCCCTGGTCCGCCAGCCCAGCAGCACGGCCAGCGCCGCCAGCACCGCCAGGTGGTAGACCAGCTCGAACCAGAGCCGCCCGCCGAACCAGGGCAGCACGGTGAACGCCCCGTTGTCGGTCAGCAGCCGCTCGGCCAGCTCCATCGACCAGGGGGAGCGGTCGCCGTACAGCACCCGGCGGTGGGGCCACTCGCGCAGCAGGTGGGCCAGCCAGACCAGCCCGAAGCCGATCCGCACCACCGCGGCCTGGTGCCGGCCGAGCGGCCGCCCGGTGAAGGCCGCCATCGCCCGCCCCAGCGGCGCCCGCGGCCCGCGTGCCTCCGGCACCGCCCCGGCCTGCCGCGGCACACCGGCGGCCGGCCCCGCCCCGCCGGACGCCACGGCCCCGTCCGCCCGGTCGGCCCGCACCGTCGCCTCGTTCATCCGAGCAGCCCCCGGTAGTCCTCGTCCGACACCGACCACCACGGCAGCTCCCGCACCCGGGGCGCCGGCGGCGCGGACTCGCCGCTCCAGGACGGCGGCGGGACGGTGGCCGCGGTCGACCGGAACTGGATCTCCACGATCCGCCCGCCGTCCGTCTCCCGACCGATCCGCTGCAGGGCGATCCGCTTGAGGTACTGCTCGGCGAGCCGGCCTCGCGGGGAGGCCGGGGTCTCGTCCTGCGGGTTGTGGGTGCCGTCGTAGAAGTCCCAGGCCCGGCGCAGCAGGTTCTGCTCGACGTGGCTGGGCGCCGGGTTGCCCCGTATCGCGGCGACGTCCTGCGCGGTCAGCCCGATCCAGTCCCCGGTACGGCCGGCCCCGTCGGGCCCGGCGGTGCGGACCCGGGCGTCCACGCCCACGTTCTGCTGGAGGGGGTTGGGCGCGAACAGCTTCCAGTTCTGCTCGAACTCCGGGTACACCACGCCGTCGACCTCGTCCCGGTACTGCCGGGACACCGAGTTGGCGGGCGCGACGTGCAGGAACACCGCGGCGAGGAACAGCCCGGTGCCGCCGGCCAGCACCGCCCCGGCGAAGCCGAGGACCAGCTGCGCGGGCCCGGACCAGGCCCGCCCGGCAGCCGGCCGGTCCGTCGTCTCGGTCATGGCCTCCCCGCCCGGTCGGCGGGCGCCGCCGGCCCGGTGCCGGCGCGCTCGCGCGCCCATCCTGCCGCACGGCGCGGGCGGCGGGGGCCGGGCCGCCGGGGAGCCGTCAGAGGACGAAGGCCTCCTGGCCGGTGCTGCTCACCATGGGACGGCCCGCGCCCTGCCAGGCGTACATCCCGCCGTCCACGTTCACCGCGTCCCGGCCCTGCTGCACCAGGTACTGGACGACCTGCGCGGAGCGGCCGCCGACCCGGCAGAGCACGTACAGCTTCTCGTCCGGCAGCTCGCCGAGGCGGGCGATCACCTCGCCGATCGGGATGTGCAGCGCGCCGTCCACGTGGCCGGCGTCCCACTCGTCCTGCTCGCGCACGTCCAGCAGGGCGGCGTCGGCGGGCACGGCGGCGGCGTCGGAGGAGGGGATCTGCGGGAACATCGTGTGGCTCTCCTGGGGTTCGGTGGGATGCGTGCCATTGTCGCCCACCGGCACCGCACCGTGGCCGCCGGAGGCCGGGCCGCCGAGCAGCCGTTCCAGCTCGGCCTGCCGTTCGGCGGCCTTGGCCAGCAGCTCCTCGGCGAGCTGCTCCAGCAGCCGGTCCGGGTCCTGCGGGGCGAGGGCGAGCAGTTCGCCCATCGGGGTCTGCTCCAGCCGGACCTGCTCGGCGGCGGTCTCGGCGATCTTGGCGGTCAGCCAGTCCAGCCGGCGGCGCAGCCAGTCCGGGCGGTCGGGGGCGTCGACTGCGGGCGCGGCCTCCGGCGCGGTGGACCACTCCGCGGCCAGGGCGCCCAGCGCGGTCGCGTCCCCGTACGCGTAGGCCTCGTTGACCCGGGCCAGGAAGGCGGCCCGGCGCTGCTGCTCGTCCGGGTCGGTGGTCAGGTCGGGGTGGGCGCGGCGGACCAGCTCGCGGTAGATCCGCTGGGCCTCCTTGCCGGGCCGCACCCGCTCGGGCGCGGCGGGCGGCGGCGGGGCCGCCTCGCCCTCCTGGCCCGACTGCTCCCGCACCGAGTCGAACAGCGCGTCCAGGTCGGGCAGTTCCTCGACCTGCCGACGCGCCTCGGCGGCCCGGCGCAGATCCTCCGGCCGGCCGGTGCGGGCCGCCACGGCCTCGGCGACCAGCGCGTCCAGCTCGTCCAGCCGGGCATAGAGCGGCCCGAGCAGCTGGTGGTGGATCAGCGCGAAGTTGTCGATCTCGACCCGCAGCGTCTGCACGTCCACGTCCATGCTGAGCCAGGCCAGCTCGGCGGCGGCGACCCGCTCCTCGAGTGCCTGCTGCTCCGGGTCCGTCCAGCGGGCGGGGCTCTGCGCGCTCACTTCTCGCCTCTGTCTCGTCCGGGCGGCTGCCGTCCTGCGGACCACGCGTACGGGCGGTCCGGCCTGCCACCCTACCGCCGTGTTCGCGGGCCTCGTCCGGATGAACCGGGGGTGCGGACCGGCGCGCGGCACGCGACACGCAACCGATCCTGAGGAATCTCCCCGTTTCGGTGTCGAGCCCGGCCCGGTCCGTGCTTCGCTGGTATCCGCACAGCGTGCCTTCCTCCGGAGATACGGCCGCCCCCGGGCGCGGCGGCCAGGCGGGAGCAGAGCGAATCCATGGTGGCCGAGTCCAACTCCACACCGCGGCCGGCGGGCGACGGAACCGCGCCGGGCGACCACCCGACGGGTGTGGCCGCCCTGGTCAGGCTGGCCCCCGTCCTGGTCGACCGGTCCGGCCGGATCACACAGTGGGGGAGGGCCGCCGAGGAGCTGTTCGGCCATCGTGCCGACGTCACCCACGACCGCCCGGCCTCCGGCCTGCTGCCCGCCCTGGAGTCCCGGGTGCGCGAACGCTGCTCCGTACGCCGCCACTGCGACACCTTCGACACCCTCGCCGAACGGACCGCCGACGGCCGCCCCTGGACCGGCCGGCTGACCGTCACCGACCGCGAGGACCACCAGCGCGACGTGCTCTGGTGGGCCTACCCGCTGCCCGGCCCGGCCGGCGGACTGCTGGCGCTGGCCGCCGACGCCCGCCCGCTGCGCTCCACCGGGCCGCGGCTCGCACTCGGCGAGCGGCTGCTCCCCTTCACCGCCGCACCCGGCGCCCGGGGCGGCTTCCACACCCTGACCGCGGCGCTCACCCCGGCGGGCCGGCCGGTGCCCGAGCCCCTGGCCCGGCTGCTGCCCGCCGCCCACCGCACGGCGCTGCTGACCGCGCTGGAGCGGGGCGGGCTGCCCGCCCTGCGGCTGGACCCGGCCACCGTGCTGCCGGTGCTGCCCGCCGACGCGCAGACCGGTACGGCGCACGCGGCCGCCGGTCTCGGTCGCCGCTACCCGACGCCGCAGCAGCGCGCCGCCCGGGTCGGCCCGCCGCCGCAGCCCGAGCAGGGCGCCCCCGGCCGCCGGCCGACCGGCCCGCTGCCCGTCCAGCGCGAGGCCGCCGAACGCCCCGCCGCCCAGTCCGCCGTCCGGCCGGTGCCCGCCGTCGCCGGCGCGGCGGGCGGCGGCCCGACCGTCCCTCCCCCCGCCACCGGCCGGGAGGTGCCACCGCCCACCGCAGGAGCCGTCGCCATCGAGCACACCGTTGTCGAGCCGTCCGCCACCGACGGCCACCCGCCCGCCACCGTCCCGGTCCCCGCCCCCGCCGCCGGCGAGGGCCCGCCCGGCGGCCGGCTCGGCCCCTTCCTCACCAACGGGCAGGCCGGCGAGCAGCTGGCCCTGCTGAACGAGGTCGGCGGCAAGGTCGGCACCACCCTGGACCTCGGCTTCACCGCCCACGAGCTGTGCCAGGTGCTGGTCCCCCGAGTCGCCGACTTCGCCTGCGTGGACCTGGTGGACGGGCTGATCTCGGACTCCGAACTGCCGGCCGCCCGCCCGGACGACGACACCATGCTGCGCCGGGTCGCCCTGGTCTACAACGAGACCGGCGGCGCCTGGGACCACGTGCTCTCCGAGGGCTCGCTGGTCAGCATGCCCCGCCGCACCCCGCCCGGGATGGCCCTGCAGCTGAACCAGCCGGTGCTGGTCCCGGTGGTCAGCCCGGACGTCGCGGTCGACTACGCGATCGCCCTCGGCGGCGCCCGGCTGGCGCCGGTGGTGACCGGCCGGTCGATGCTGGTCGTCCCGCTCTCCGCCCGCGGCACCGTGCTGGGCATCCTCAAGCTGCTCCGGCTGCCGGACCGCGCCCCCTTCGACGAGAGCGACGCCGCGACCCTCAAGGAACTGGCCGTCCGCGCCGCGCTGTCACTGGACAACGCCCGGCTGCACCGCGCCGAGGCCCGGGTCGCCACCACCCTGCAGCGCTCGATGATCCCGACCCGCCCGCCGCAGATCCCCGGCGTGCAGGTCGCCCACCGCTACCTGCCCGGCGACCCCAAGGCCGAGGTCGGCGGCGACTGGTTCGACGCGATCCAGCTGCCCGGCAGCCGGGTCGCCCTGGTGGTCGGCGACGTGATGGGCCACGGCCTGCACTCGGCGGCCGCGATGGGCCGCTTCCGCACCGCCATGCAGACCCTCGCCGCCCTGGACCTCCCACCCGGCCAGCTGCTGCGCCACCTGGACAACCTGGCCCACAAGCTCGGCGACGACCACCTCGCGACCTGCCTGTACGCGGTCTACGACCCCATCAACCGGACCTGCGAACTGGCCAGCGCGGGCCACGTCCCACCCGTCCTGGTGCACCCGGACGGCACCGGCGAGCTACTGGAGATCCCGGCCGGCGCGCCGATCGGCGTCGGCGGGGTGCCGTTCGTCGCCAAGACCATCGACGTCTCGGACGGCTCGATGCTGGTGCTCTGCACCGACGGCCTGGTCGAGGTCCGGGGCGGGGACATAGGAGCCGGCCTGGCCGCGCTCTGCGGCAACCTGATCGACCCGCAGCAGAGCCCCGAGCAGGCCTGCGACGAGGTGCTGCGACGGCTGCACTCGGACGACCGCAAGGACGACGTCGCCCTGCTGGTGGCCCGCTTCGACGGGGTCGCCCCGTCCGAGGTGGCCACCTGGGACCTCACCGTGGACCACCGCGAGGTCGGCCGGGCCCGCTCGCTGGTGCGCGAACAGCTGGCCGGCTGGCACCTGGAGGCACTCAGCGACACCACCGAACTGCTGGTCAGCGAGCTGGTGACGAACGCCGTACGGGTCGCCCGGGACACCGTGAAGCTCCAGCTGATCCGGGTGGACAAGCTGCTGGTCGAGGTCAGCGACGACAACCACAACCTGCCCTCGCTGGAACCGGCCGAGCAGCTCGGCGAGACCGGCCGCGGCCTCACCCTGGTCACCAAGCTCGCCGAACGCTGGGGCACCGCCCGCAAGGCGGTGGGCAAGGTCGTCTGGTTCGAACTCCCGCTCCCGCACGCCTAGGGGCAGCGGGCCCGTCCGGAACGCCGAACGGCCGCGTACGGGACCCGTACGCGGCCGGCGGAGCACGGTCAACGCCCGTCAGGGGATGACGGCCCCCGCCGAGCGGCGCCGCCGGGCCTCCACCGCGACCTCCCGGGAGGCGGCCGCGGCCACCGAGGTGGCGGCGCCGACCCCGGCCAGCACCCTCGGCCAGAAGTCCCCGAAGACCTCGACCGAGACGGCGATCAGCAGCGCGGTGATCACCGCGACCACGTGCTCCAGCCCCGCCAGGTTGGGCAGCACGACGGCCTCGCCGATCATCACCGCGACCACCAGGCCGGCGGTGCACCAGGCCCGGCTGCGGAACGCGACGCAGATCGCCAGTGCCACCACCGCGGCCGAGGGCCCGGTGTCCCGCACGTAGGCGACCCACTTCGGGAAGCCGAACAGGTGGTGCGGGCCGATCGCCACGCCGACCCGGGCGAACAGCGTGCCCGCCAGGGTGCAGGTGTAGGCGACCACCAGCGTCATCCGCCGGCCGAGCACGATCTCGGCGATCGCGAAGACCACGAACACCTGGGCCAGCGCCCCCCAGACCGGAAGGTCCAGCGCCGGCACGTACAGGGAGAGCGGGGTCCGCAGCAGCGAGACCTCCAGCGGCAGCGCCGCCCGCACCACCCCGATGTTGTTGACGAAACGCTCGCCGCCCGGCAGGTGCTGGACGATGCTGAACAGCAGGATCAGAAACGTCGCCACCGTGGCCAGCGGGGCGGCGGCGAACTTCCTTCGCACCACCGCGTCCCGGACCGTCACGAACAACGTTCCCCACTCGGCGACAGCGGCCGATCTGACGATTGCCAGCGGCCCCTTTCGCACGCCCCCCGCGTGGGTCCTGTGAATCACAACCGTTTCTCCGAATCCCCGAACTCTCGACCGCTCCAACATTAGAAGCCCGCCGACAAAGCCACATCGGCATGGATGGGGAGCCGCGTCATCCTCTGGGGGGAGGCAATACCCCCATCGGCCCCCCATTTCGACCGACCGGTCCCCTCCGCCCCCCGACGGAGGGCTACCCCTTCCCGTCCCGGGCCGTCACCGGGACCCGGGGCGCCACCACGGCGGCCCGGGCGTGCCGGCGGCGGAACAGGGCGGGCAGGCTCGGCGCGACGATGAATCCCTCGGCGCGCGCGCTCGCGATGCCGATCCGGGGAATTTCACTGCTCTTCTCGAAGAGCAGGTAGCGCGGTTCCCAGATCGGCCGGTACTTGGCATTGGCGCGGTACAGCGACTCGATCTGCCACCAGCGCGAGAAGAATCCCAGGGTCGAACGCCACAGCCGCAGCACCGGACCGGCGCCGAGGCGGGAACCGCGCTCGAAAACGGAGCGGAACATCGCGAAGTTCAACGACACCCGCTTCAGCCCGACCTCGTCGGCCCGCTGCAGCAGCTCGATGACCATGAACTCCATCAGGCCGTTCTCGGTGTCCCGGGCCCGGCGCATCAGGTCCAGCGAGAGCCCGTCCGGGCCCCACGGCACGAAGCTCAGCAGCGCCTTGAGCTCGCCGTCCCCGTCGTGGCACTCCAGCATCACGCAGCGGCCGTCGCCCGGGTCGCCGAGCCGGCCGAGCGCCATCGAGAAGCCGCGCTCGGTCGCCCCGTCGCGCCACTCGTCGGCCTTCGCCACCAGCTCGGCCATCTCCGCCTCGGAGATGGACTCGTGGCGGCGGATCCGCACCGTGTACCCGGCCCGCTTGACCCGGTTGTAGGCCTGCCTGACCACCCGCATCGCGCGGCCGTCCAGCGAGAACTCGTCCAGCTCGACGATCGCCTCGTCGCCCAGCTCCAGCGCGTCCAGCCCGTGCCGGGCGTAGATCACCCCGGCCTCCTCGGAGGCGCCCATCACGGCCGGCGCCCAGGCGTGCTCGCGGGCCTCGGACAGCCAGGCGTCGATCGCGCCCGGCCAGGCCTCCGGGTCGCCGATCGGGTCGCCCGAGGCGAGCGAGACGCCGCCGATCACCCGGTAGGTGACGGCCGCCTTGCCGCTGGGGGAGAAGATCACCGCCTTGTCCCGGCGCAGCGCGAAGTAGCCGAGCGAGTCCCGCTCGCCCTGCTTGTCCAGCAGGCCGCGCAGCCTGGCCTCGTCCTCGGCGGTGAGCAGCTCCTTGCCGCGCGGGCTGCGGAAGGCCACGTACAGCACCAGCAGGAAGAGCACCGCGCCCATCGCGTTGATCGCGGCGTTCACCCAGGTCGGTGCGGCGATCACCGAGCGCAGGTGCTCGGACGGGGTGATCGTGATCATCCGGCCGACCGAGTACCGGAACAGGTCCCAGAAGCCGGCGCCGGAGAGCTCGTTGGTCAGCCAGACCAGCAGCGCGCCCACGCCGCCGCCGAACGCCAGCCCGCCGACGAAGGTGGCCGCCGCCGTCTTCGGGTTGGAGCTGTCCCCCTTGGAGGTGAACTCCCTGCGCCCGATCAGCAGCGCCAGCACGAACAGGCAGGTCAGGACGGTGGAGATGTAGTTGAGCGGGTGGGTGTCGAAGCGCTCGGACGGCACCAGCATGGCCGCCAGGTACAGCAGCGCGAACATCCCGCCGAGCGCCGTGTTGAAGATCCACGCGGCGCGCTTTCGCCGCCGCATCGCGATCGCGAGGAACACCGACAGCACCGCACTGGCCAGGCCCGCGGTCATCAGGTACGGGGTGAAGTACTCACCCTCGTTGTGCTCGTAGACCTGGTCGCGGAAGGGCACCAGCAGCACCGTCGCCACGTTCAGCAGCGCGATGAGCCGCAGGTACCAGACGGAGGCCGCGGCGGCCCTCGGGCGCCAGCGGTCGAGCACGTCTCCGGTACGGGGCCCTTGGGACGCGGCGGACGGCTCCGACTTCACAGTGGACGACACAGCTCAATTCCAAACGATCAGATGGTGGGGCGCATCCGCGAACGGCCCGGCGCCGGGCGCCCGCTCGGGCCCGACGGACTGACCGGTGACCTCCCCCGGCCGACCGCCCGATTGGAGAAGCGGCCGGAAAAGAGTCAGCCAACTCCATGGTTCACCACCGAAGCTGAGAATTGCGTGAACCGGGTAGCGGATTCCCACCCCCGCCGAACGGCGGGGGTGCACACCCCCCGGACGTTCGGCACCCCGCCTCCGCAGCCCCTACTCTCGAAACGACCCACGCGGACCGCCCCGACCCGGCCGCCCGAACCGAGGAGGCACCATCACCACCACCCGCGTGCTGATCGTCGACGACGAGATCCTGGTCCGCTCCGGCCTGGGCCTGATCGTCGGCTCCGCCGCCGACCTGGAGGTGGTCGGCGACTGCTCCGGCGGGCAGGCCGAGGAGCACGTCCAACGACTGCGCCCGCACGTGGTGCTGCTCGACATCCGGATGCCCGACCTCGACGGCATCTCGGTGCTGCGCCGGCTGCGCGCCCTGCCCGACCCGCCGGCCGTGGCGATGCTCACCACCTTCGACACCGACGAGTACATCGGCACCGCGCTGCGGGCCGGCGCGGCCGGCTTCCTGCTCAAGGACACCGCCCCCGACCAGCTGGTGCACGCCGTCCGGGTGCTCGCGGCCGGCGGCAACATCCTCTCCCCGACCGTCACCCGCACCGTGATCGGCGGCTACGTGGACGGCGGCGGCCCGGACGCCGAGGCCACCGCGCTCGCCCGCACCCTGACCGGCCGGGAACTCGACGTGCTCTCGCTGCTCGGCGAGGGCCTGTCCAACGCGGAGATCGCCGACCGGCTCTTCCTCGGCACCGGCACGGTCAAGGACCACATCAGCGCGATCCTCGGCAAGCTCGGCGCCGCCAACCGGGTCCAGGCCGCCGTACTGGCCCACCGGGCCGGCCTGGTCCGGCCCAAGCCCGGCGACGGGGCATGACGGCCGCCGACCAACTGCCGTCCAGACGGCTGCCGGCCTGGTGCACCGCGCCCTGGCTGATGCTGCTGCTGCCCGTCCTGTACTCCCTGCTGGACGCCGCGCTGGTGGCCCGGGAGGCCGCCTGGTGGCAGGTGGCGCTGTCCACGCTGGCGGCCGTCGCGCTGTTCCTCCGCCGCCGCTTCCCGGTGACGGCGCTGCTGCTCACCATGCCGGGCAGCTGGGTGGACGAGATCTGGCTGGCCCCGATAACGGCCGTCTACTCGGTGGCCGCCGAACGCCCCCGCCCCCGGATCGTGATCCCCTGCGGCATCCTGTTCGCCCTGGTCGAGTTCTTCCACTGGCCGCTGCCCGCGGACCTGATCGACCTCAGCCGGGCCACCGCGCTGGACGCCATCCAGGCCGTGATGCTGGCGGCCGGCCCGGCCGCCACCGGCCTGCTCGCCCGCACCCGGCGGGAACTGGCCGCCCGCCTGGACGAGCTGACCCGCGGCCAGGAGCGGGAGAGCCGGCTGCTGGCCGAGCGGGTGCTGATCAGCGAGCGCGGCCGGCTGGCCCGGGAGATGCACGACGTGGTCTCGCACCAGGTCAGCCTGATCAGCATCCAGGCCGGCGCGCTCCAGGTGAGCAGCCCCGACCCGGCCGCCGTGACCGCCGCCAGGACCATCCGCGAGCTGTCGGTACGGACCCTGGACGAGCTGCGCCAGATGGTCGGGGTGCTGCGCGGCACCGGCGGACTGCCGGACGCCCCGCTCGCCCCGCAGCCCCGGCTGGCCGACCTGCCCCGGCTGATCGAGGAGAGCGGCCTGGCCGCCGACACCGAGCTGGTCCCCGGCGACCGCCCGTGGCCGGAGGCGGTGGAGCGGGCCGCCTACCGCACCGTCCAGGAGGCGCTCACCAACATCACCAAGTACGCCCCGGATGCGGAGGTGCACGTGCGGGTCCGGGCGAAGGGCCGCCGGCTGCGGGTCGAGGTCCGCAACGAGGCCCCGCCGGTGCACCCGGCCGAGACCCTGCCGGGCGGCGGCCACGGCCTGGTCGGCCTGCGCGAGCGCGCCCAGCTGCTGGGCGGCACCCTCACCGCCGGGCCGACCGCGGACGGCGGCTTCGAGGTCCGCGCCGAGCTCCCGGCCGGTCACGGCTGATCCGGCCCGCCCCCGAAGCCGGTACGGCCGGGTCCGGGCCTTCCGGCCGAGAACGAGAAAGCCCCGCAGATCCGTAGATCTGCGGGGCTTCGCTGTGCGCGAGGGGGGAGTTGAACCCCCACGCCCTTTCGGGCACTGGAACCTGAATCCAGCGCGTCTGCCTATTCCGCCACCCGCGCATGGGTGTCGTCTTCATTGCCGACCGATCTTCCGAACCGCTCGGTACCATCGGTACTTCGCGTTTCCTTGGACCGGCCTCCCTTCCGGGCGGCCCTTCCGACATGGAAAACATTAGCACGACCTGGGGGACTACTCCGAATCCGTTGTCCGGGGAGGCCTACGGCATCCGAACCGATGCCCGACGAACATCCGCGCGACTGCCGGAAGGGTGCTCCGACGGGGACGTCTGGCGTGCCGTACCCGAAATGCGTCACCCTGTGTGTCCGAGCCCACCCCCGGGCACCACACGGTCCGGGAACCGTACGGAAGGGCCCGGCGTGGATACGATCAGTACGGAAGTACCGCAAGTAGGAGGCGCGACCGGGTCCCGGGCGGGATCCGGCCGGCAGGCAGGCGAACGAACCCTGGAAGGGGGTGCCCCATGGGAGTGCTGAAGAAGTTCGAGCAGCGGCTCGAGGGTCTCGTCAACGGCACCTTCGCCAAGGTGTTCAAGTCCGAGGTCCAGCCCGTGGAGATCGCCGGCGCGCTGCAGCGCGAGTGCGACAACAACGCGAGCATCTGGAACCGCGACCGCACCGTCGTGCCGAACGACTTCATCGTCGAGCTGAGCCCGCACGACCACGAGCGGCTGAGCCCCTACTCCGGGCAGCTCGGCACCGAGCTGGCCGGCATGGTCCGCGAGTACGCGGAGGCCCAGCGGTACACCTTCATGGGCCCGCTCCAGGTGAACCTGGAGAAGGCCGACGACCTGGACACCGGGCTGTACCGGGTGCGCAGCCGCACCCTCGCCGCCGAGGAGCCCCCGCAGCAGCAGTACGCGCCGCCGCAGCCCGGGTACGACCGCCCGCCGGCCGCTCCGGCCCCCGGCGCACCGTGGCAGCAGCCCGGCGCCGGGCAGTACAACGCGCCCCCGCCGCCGGCCGCGCCCCCCGCGATGCCCCCGGGTCCGCCCGCGGGCGGCAACGTCCGGGCCTTCCCGGGCGCCGGCCACGGCGGCACCGCGGTGCGCCGCTGGATCGAGGTCAACGGCTCCCGGCACCAGATCACCGGCTCGGCCTGCGTGCTCGGCCGGTCGACCGAGGCGGACGTGCGGATCGACGACCCCGGGGTCTCCCGCAAGCACGCCGAGATCCGCCCCGGCACCCCTTCGATGGTGCTCGACCTGGGGTCCACCAACGGCATCGTGGTGGACGGACAGCACACCCAGCGCGCTACGCTCCGCGACGGCTCGCGAATCGTCGTGGGCTCCACCACCATCGTCTACCGGCAGGTCGAAGGGTAGTGTCCGAATTGTTCGCGCGCCTCGCTCACCGACTGGCGGGACGGTCATGTCAGAACTGACCCTCACGGTCATGCGGCTGGGCTTCCTGGCCGTGCTGTGGCTGTTCGTCATCGTCGCGATCCAGGTCATCCGCAGCGACCTGTTCGGCACCAAGGTGAACCCGCGGTCCTCCCGTCGCGGCGCGGGCGCCACGACCGGTGGCGGCGCCGCCACCGCGACCGCCGCGCGGGCCGCGGCGCCGACGCAGGCCGGCCCGGCGGCGAGCCAGACCCAGGGCGGCGGCGGGCGCCGCCGCGGCGGCCCGACCCAGCTCGTCGTGGTCCAGGGCTCGCTGGCCGGCACCACGGTGGCGCTGCAGGGCCAGACCATCACGCTCGGCCGCGCGCACGACTCCACCATCGTGCTGGACGACGACTACGCGTCCTCCCGGCATGCCAGGATCTATCCGGATCAGACTGGGCAGTGGACGGTCGAGGATCTAGGCTCCACCAACGGCACCTATCTGGACCGGCAGCGCCTGACCGCGCCCACTCCGCTCCAGCCGGGCATGCCGATCCGTATCGGCAGGACCGTCATCGAACTGCGGAAGTAGTAGCGCATGAGGGACAGCATCCCGTCCATGACCCAGAGGGGGGCACAGGTCGCATGACCCTGGTGCTGCGCTTCGCCGCCGGCTCCCACAAGGGACTGATCCGGGAGGGGAACGAGGACTCCGGCTACGCCGGGCCGCGGCTGCTGGCCGTGGCCGACGGCATGGGCGGCGCCGCGGCCGGCGAGGTCGCTTCCTCCGAGGTGCTCGGCTCGATCGTCCGGCTGGACGAGGACGTGCCGGGCGCGGACCTGCTGACCCTGCTGGGCGACGCCGTCCAGGGCGCCAACGACCGGCTCCGGCAGATGGTCGAGGAGGACCCGCAGCTGGAGGGCATGGGCTGCACCCTGACCGCGATGCTGTGGACGGGCCAGCGGATGGGCCTGGTGCACGTCGGCGACTCCCGCGCCTACCTGCTGCGCGACGGCGCCCTGGTGCAGATCACCCAGGACCACACCTGGGTGCAGCGCCTGGTCGACGAGGGCCGGATCACGCCCGAGGAGGCCGAGACCCACCCGCAGCGCTCCCTGCTGATGCGCGCGCTGGACGGCCGCGGCCAGGTCGAGCCCGACCTGTCGATCCGCGAGGTCCGGGCCGGCGACCGCTACCTGATCTGCTCCGACGGCCTCTCCGGCCCGGTCAGCCACCAGACCCTCCAGGACACCCTCGGCAGCTACTACGCGCCCGAGCAGACCGTGCAGGAGCTGATCCAGCTCGCGCTGCGCGGCGGCGGTCCCGACAACATCACCTGCATCGTGGCGGACGTCATCGACGTCGGCGCCACGGACACCATGAGCGGCCAGTTCAACGACGTCCCGGTGGTGGTCGGCGCGGTCGCCGACGCCCCGCCGTCCTCGGCCGCCGCCGACCGCTCGATCGCGGACACCCCGGCCGGCCGCGCCGCCGGCCTCGGCCGCGGCCCGCAGGGCGCCTTCGGCCCGGCCGAGGGCTACGAGGAGGGCTACGGCGCGCAGGGCGGCTTCGGCCCCGCCGAGGGGTACGAGGGCGAGTACGGCTACGGCTCCGGCGAGCCCTCGGTGTACGGCACCGAGGACTTCGACGAGGGGCGGCCCAGGAAGCGCAAGCGCAAGGGCCTGACGATCTCGCTGGCCGCCCTGGTCGCGCTCGGCCTGCTCGGCGGCGCCGGCTGGTTCGGCTACCAGTGGACCCAGGACCAGTACTACGTGGGCACCCAGGAGGACCACGTCGCGATCTACCAGGGCATCAACCAGAACCTGGCCGGTCTGAGCCTGTCCTCGGTGCACTCCTCGTACAGCAAGATCCAGCTGAAGTGGCTGCCCGAGGACCAGCAGGCCCACGTGAAGAAGACCATCTCGGTCGGCAGCATGAAGGACGCCCAGTCGACGGTCAACGAGCTCGACGGCTGGGTCCAGCTCTGCCAGCGGGCCGCACGGGCGAACACCCCGGCCACGCCGCCGGCCACCCAGGCGGTGTACCTGGCCGCCACGCCCACCCCGACCGAGAAGAACCGCGGCCCGGCCGCGGCTCCGACCACGTCGCCCTCGACCGCCCCGACACCGACCGCCCCGGTGGCGCCCACCCCGGCACCGAACGCAACCCCTCCGGCCGGCGCCGCGCAGGGCGACCAGGCCCCGCTGAGCGAAGAGGAACTCAGCCGGGCCAACTCCTGCCCGAAGCAGTGACGTCCGTGATCCGACATAGGACCGCCCCGAGCGGTCTTGCCGGCCGTCAGGGAGCGGTCACCACGTGAGCAGCTACGACCTGAGCGAAGAGTCCACCCGGGCCGGCCGGCGCCGGGCGACGGCCGCACGCGCCGTCCCCCGCCGGCGCGGCAACACCACGATCTCCCCGCAGGAGGCGCCCAACCGGCGCAACACCGAGCTGGCCATGCTGGTCTTCGCGGTGCTGCTGCCGGTCCTCGCGTACGCCAACGTCGGCCTCGCGATGGACGGCAAGCTGCCCGCCGGCATGCTCGGCTACGGGTTCGGCATGGGCGCCCTGGCGGTGGTCGCCCACCTGCTGGTGCGCCGCTTCGCGCCGTACGCGGATCCGCTGATGCTGCCGATCGCCACCCTGCTCAACGGGCTCGGGGTGGTGATGATCTGGCGGCTGGACAAGGCGGGCAAGCTGCTCAGGGGCAACTACCCGGCGGCCGAGAACCAGCTGATGTGGTCGGCCCTCGGGATCGCCGGCTTCATCGGGGTGATGGTGCTGCTGAAGGACCACCGGGTGCTCCAGCGCTACACCTACATCTCGATGGTGGTGGCCCTCGTCCTGCTCGCCGCGCCGGCCTTCTTCCCGGCCAGGGCGGAGGACTTCGGCGCGAAGATCTGGATCCGGATGGGCAGCTTCTCCATCCAGCCCGGCGAGTTCGCCAAGATCGTCCTGACCGTGTTCTTCGCCGGCTACCTGATGGTCAAGCGGGACGCCCTCGCGCTGGCCAGCCGCCGGTTCATGGGCCTGTACCTGCCGCGCGGCCGCGACCTCGGCCCGATCATCGTGATCTGGCTGCTCAGCCTGCTGATCCTGATCTTCGAGAACGACCTGGGCACGTCCTTCCTGTTCTTCGGCCTGTTCGTGGTGATGCTCTACGTCGCCACCGAGCGGACCAGCTGGATCCTGTTCGGCCTGCTGATGTCGGTCGGCGGCGCGGTCGCGGTCGCCTCGACCGCCAGCCACGTGAAGGTCCGCATCGACGCCTGGCTCGACCCGATGGCCGCCTTCGGGCCGAACCCGCCGAAGGGCGCCACCGAGCAGATCGGCCAGTCGCTGATGGCGCTCGGCTCCGGCGGGGTCACCGGCTCCGGCCTGGGCCAGGGCCGGTCCTGGCTGATCGCCTTCGCCGCCAAGAGCGACTTCATCCTGGGCTCGTTCGGCGAGGAGCTCGGGCTGACCGGCCTGATGGCGATCTTCCTGCTGTACGCGCTGCTGGTCCAGCGCGGCCTGCGCACCGCGCTCGCCGCCCGCGACCCGTTCGGCAAGCTGTTCGCCGTCGGCCTCTCCTCGGCGATGGCGATCCAGGTGTTCGTCGTGGCCGGCGGTGTCACCGGGCTGATCCCGCTCACCGGTATGACCATGCCGTTCCTCGCCCAGGGCGGTTCGTCCGTGGTCGCCAACTGGGCGCTGGTCGCGATCCTGCTGAAGATCAGCGACAGCGCCCGCCGCCCCGGGGCCGAACCGGCCCCGGCCCCCGAGGGCCAGGGAGGACCCGCCCGATGAACAAGCCGATCCGCCGGGTCTCGATCTTCTGCCTCGTGCTGATCCTGGCCCTGATGGTGCGCACCAACTGGGTGCAGGGCGTCCAGGCCGAGGCCTGGGCCACCAACAAGAACAACAAGCGCCAGCTGTACGACCGGTACGCCCACCCGCGCGGCAACATCATCGTCAGCGGCCAGCCGGTCACGAAGTCGGACTTCGTCAACGGCCTGCGCTACAAGTACAAGCGCTCCTGGGTCGACGGCCCGATGTACGCCCCGGTGACCGGCTACTCCTCCCAGGCCTACGGCTCCAACCAGCTGGAGAACCTGGAGGACGGCATCCTCTCCGGCACCGACGACCGGCTGTTCTTCCGCAACACCCTGGACATGCTGACCGGCGAGCAGAAGCGCGGCGGCGACGTCGTCACCACCATCAACGCCAAGGTCCAGAAGGCGGCCTTCGACGCGATGGGCAGCAAGAAGGGCGCGGTGGTCGCCGTCGACCCGAAGACCGGCGCGATCCTGGCGCTGGTCTCCACCCCGTCCTACGACCCCGGCACCTTCGCCGGCGGCGAGGCCGCCGACACCAAGGCCTGGACGGACCTCAACGCGGACCCGAACAAGCCGATGCTCAACCGGGCACTGAAGGAGACCTATCCGCCCGGCTCGACCTTCAAGCTGGTCACCGCCACCGCCGCGTTCGAGAACGGCCGCTACCAGGGCATCGACGACGCGACGGAGACGCCCGAGCCGTACATCCTGCCCGGCACGAACACCCAGCTGAAGAACGAGAGCCCGAACGAGCGCTGCGAGAACGCCACCATCAAGTCCGGGATGGACCAGTCCTGCAACACGGTCTTCGCCAAGATGGGCGCGGACCTGGGCAAGGAGCGGATGCGGGCGCAGGCCGAGAAGTTCGGCTTCAACAGCACGATCGACACCCCGATCCGCTCCGAGAAGAGCGTCTTCCCGGACAGCCCGAGCCCGGACGGCACCGCCCAGGACTCGATCGGCCAGCACGACACCCGCGCCACCCCGCTGCAGATGGCCATGGTCTCCGCCGCGATCGCCAACAACGGCAGCCTGATGCAGCCGTACCTGGTCGACCAGGAGCGCTCGGCCTCGCTGACCACCGTCTCCAAGCACACCGAGAAGCAGTTCTCCCAGCCGATGAGCCCGGCCACCGCGCAGAAGATGCAGGACCTGATGGTCTCGGTGGTCGAGAACGGCACCGGCACCAACGCCAAGATCCCCGGCCTCCAGGTCGGCGGCAAGACCGGCACCGCGCAGCACGGCGAGGACAACGCCGGGCTGCCGTACGCCTGGTTCACCTCCTGGGCCAAGACCCCGGACGGCCAGTCGGTCGCGGTCGCGGTGGTGGTCGAGGACGGCTCCCAGAACCGCGACGGCATCAGCGGTGGCCGGCTCGCGGCCCCCATCGCCAAGGCGGTGATGCAGGCCGCACTCGGCAAGTAGGAGCGCGGATCAGGGGTGAGGGAAAAGTCACGATCGGCAGCCCCGTCCGGATACCGGTCTGATATCGGCCGACAGCTGACTCCGGTCCGATGCGGTACGACCGGTAGCGTATCCGCCAGCAGCGGGTGTGCCCGTTGCCGCCCGCGAGGCACCGCACGGCCCGGCCGGAGAACCGGTCGCGCACGGCGCGGCGTCACCCAGAGCGTGCGGGGACACCTACGTCACAACCTCACCGGCGGGTGAGGGAGAGGGTCGGATCTATGGAAGAGCCTCGTCGCCTCGGCGGCAGGTACGAGCTCGGCGGCGTCCTCGGACGCGGCGGCATGGCCGAGGTCTACCTCGCCCATGACACCCGGCTCGGCCGCTCCGTCGCAGTGAAGACGCTCCGGGCCGACATGGCCCGGGATCCGTCGTTCCAGGCCCGCTTCCGCCGCGAGGCACAGTCGGCGGCGTCCCTGAACCACCCCGCGATCGTCGCCGTGTACGACACCGGCGAGGACTACATCGACGGCATCTCCATCCCGTACATCGTGATGGAGTACGTCGAGGGGTCGACGCTGCGCGAGCTGCTGCACTCCGGCCGCCGGCTGCTGCCCGAGCGCGCGCTGGAGATGACCATCGGCATCCTCCAGGCCCTCGAGTACTCGCACCGGGCCGGCATCGTGCACCGCGACATCAAGCCGGCCAACGTGATGCTGACCCGGCAGGGCAACGTCAAGGTCATGGACTTCGGCATCGCCCGTGCGATGGGCGACGCCGGGATGACCATGACGCAGACCTCGGCCGTCATCGGCACCGCCCAGTACCTCTCCCCCGAGCAGGCCAAGGGCGAGCAGGTCGACGCCCGCTCCGACCTCTACTCCACCGGCTGCCTGCTCTACGAGCTGCTGACCGTCCGCCCGCCGTTCGTCGGCGACTCGCCGGTCGCGGTGGCCTACCAGCACGTCCGGGAGGAGCCGCAGCCGCCGTCCGTCTTCGACCCCGAGGTGCGCCCCGAGGTCGACGCGATCGTGCTGAAGGCACTCGCCAAGGACCGCGACTACCGTTACCAGAGCGCCGACGAGATGCGCGACGACATCGAGCGCTTCCTCGACGGCCTGCCGGTGGCCGCCGCCCAGCAGGCCGGGTACGGCATGGGCCCGGCCGGCTACGGCTACGACCAGAACGGCTACCCGCAGCAGCACGACCCGTACGGCCAGACCAACGTGCTGCCGCAGCAGCCCGGCGGCCCGACCACCGTCCTGCCGCAGGCCTCCGGGCAGCCCGGCTACCAGGACGACGGCTACGGCCAGACCTACGCCGGCGCCCCGGGCGGCGCGGGCGACGGCTACGACGACGGCTACGGCCGCGGCGGCCGCCGGGGCGAGGAACAGCCGAAGAAGAGCAACACCTCCTGGATCGTGCTGGCGGTCGCCGCCGTACTGGTCCTGGTCGGCACCTTCTTCGTCGCCCAGGCGATGTTCAGCGACAAGGGCGACAAGGAGGCCGCGAAGGTCACCGCCCCGAACCTGGTCGGCAAGACCCTGGCCGAGGCCAAGACGGCGGCCGCCGCCGCCGGTCCCAAGCTGGTGGTGACCGAGGGCGAGAAGGTCGCCTGCCCGGACACCAACATCAAGAAGGACCAGGTCTGCACCCAGAACCCGGCGGCGGGCGGCCAGGTCGTCGAGACCGCCACCATCACGGTGCAGATCTCCTCGGGCCCGGCCAAGGCGCCGGTCCCCGCCGTGGTCGGCAAGCCCAAGGACCAGGCCACCAAGGCCCTCGCCGACGCGGGCTTCACCAACGTCACCACCGAGTACAAGGACGACGACACCGCCGCGCAGGACACCGTCACCGCCCAGGACCCGGCGGCCAACGCGGCCGCCGACCCGAGCACCCCGATCAAGCTGACCGTGTCGCAGGGCAAGACCAAGGTGAACGTGCCGAACGTGGTCGGCGCCCAGAAGGAGGACGCCATGGCGACCCTCCAGGGCCTCGGCTTCCAGGTGGACGCCTCGAAGACCGTGGCGGCCCCCGACCCGAGCAAGGTCAACACGGTCGCCGTGCAGTCGGTGCAGGCCAACACCAAGGCCCCGGTCAACACCAAGATCGCGCTGACCGTCTACAAGGCGGCGGACAAGCCCCAGGTCCCGCCGCTGGCGAACGTCAAGCTGGGCGACGCCGCGAACCAGCTGAAGGCGCTCGGTCTGACCTACACGGTGGTCAACGGCCAGCCGGACCCGAACGCGACGGTGCAGGCGAGCAACCCGCCGGCCGGCACCGCGGTCGACCCGAACACCCAGATCCAGCTGTACATCAAGGCGGCCGAGCCGCCCAAAGGGGGAGACCCCACCACCACACCCCCCAAAGGGGACCACTAGGCCTCCGATCTTCCCCTGGTTCGGCTGAACCGGGGGCCGGAGCCCGGGTGACTCCCCAGCACGCCCGAGGGCCCGCCGCAATCGCTTGGGTTCTAGGAGTCGTTGCAACACCCCAGTTCAGGGGATGCATTGGACTTCGAGATCCGCAGAGACCGAAACGGTCAGGGGCCTGTGAAACTGGGCCGGGAGCGGGAGGCATACTCCCGGCTCATGGAGCAGGGCTACGCCAACGCCGAGGCGTGCCGGATCGTCGGAGTCAACGACCGGACCGGTAGACGTTGGCTCTATGGGCGCAATGCGTCTGGCAGGAACAAGGCGGCGCCACCGCTCTCAGCGGTGGCGCCGCCTTCGGGTCCCTCCCGGTATCTGCGTGAGGACGAACGGATCCACATCGCGGACCGGTTGCGGGAGAAGGCCACGATCCGCCAGATCGCGGCCGAGCTGGGCCGCAGTCCGTCGACGGTCTCCCGGGAGATCCGCCGCAACCGCACGGACGGCGCCCGTGGTCAGTGGCACTACCGGCCGCACGCGGCCCAGGCCCGTTCCGATGCTCGCCGTCCCCGCCCCAAGCCCCGCAAGATCCTCTCGAATCCGGAGCTGTGGGACGCCGTCCAGGCGATGCTGGACGAGAGGTGGAGCCCGGAACAGATATGCCACGCTCTGCGGGCACAGTTTCCCGACCGGCCGGAGATGCACGTGGTTCCCGAGACCGTCTACCAGGCGCTCTACGTCCAGGGCCGAGGGCAGTTGCGGCGCGAGCTGGCCGGCGCCCTGCGGAGCGGGCGCGCCCGGCGCAAGCCCCAGCGTCAGGCCAACTGCCGCCAGCCCCGCTTCGCCGATCCGATGGTCATGATCAGCGAGCGTCCGGCCGAGGCCGAGGACCGGGCCGTTCCCGGTCACTGGGAGGGCGATCTGATCATCGGCAAGGACCAGAAGTCGGCGATCGGCACCCTGGTCGAGCGCGCGACCCGCTTCGTGATGCTGTTGCACCTGCCCGGCGACCACACGGCCGAGACCGTCCGTGACGCCCTGGTGGCCACCGCCCGCATGCTCCCCACCGAGCTGAAACGCTCGCTGACGTGGGACCAGGGCAGCGAGATGGGCCGCCATCGCGAGTTCACGCTCACCACCGACATCCCGGTCTACTTCTGCGACCCGGCCAGCCCCTGGCAGCGCGGCTCGAACGAGAACACGAACGGCCTGCTGCGGCAGTACTTCCCCAAGGGCACCGACCTCTCGGTCCACACCCCGGAGCACCTGGCCGCCGTCGCCGACCAGCTCAACCGCCGTCCACGCAAAACGCTCGGCTGGGAAACCCCAGCCGAGCGTCTGGCTAAACTCCTCGCGGCCTAGACAACCGACCACGTGTTGCAACGATCGCTAGAAACCGCCTCGTCGCGGCGGGCCCTCGGGCGTTTCCCTTCCCCGGCCCCCAGGAGGCCCGTGAAGGGCGTCAGGAGCGCCGCAGCTCCGGCGGCGGGGTGCGCTTGGCGTCCATGTCGTCCACCCGCACCAGGCTCCCCCAGACGGCCATCCGGTAGCGCGAGGTGTACACCGGGGTGCAGGTGGTCAGGGTGATGTAGCGGCCGGGGCCGGCGTAGCCGGAGCGGGGCGGGACGGGTGCCACGATGCCGGTGTCGAACTTGGTCGTCTCCGGCAGGGTGTTGTCGACCTTGTAGACGTACCACTTGTCCCGGGTCTCGACCACGACCGCGTCGCCCTTGTGGACGGCGTCCAGGTCGTGGAACTTGGCGCCGTGGCCGTCCCGGTGGGCGGCCAGCGCGAAGTTGCCCTGCTCGTCCCACGGCATCGCGGCCTTGTACGGCTGCTCGTAGACGCCCGCCACGCCCTCGTCCAGGACCTCGGTGGAGGTGCCCATCCGGATCAGCACCTGGAAGTCCCTGCCCATCGCCGGGACGTGCAGGAAGCCGACGTCGTCCCCGACCGCGAACTGCCTCGGCACGGCACCGGGGGCGCCCGGGGCGGCGGAGGCGCCGGGCGCGGCGGACGCACCGGGCGCCGGGGTGGCACCGGGCCCGGCCGACGGGCCGGCGGCCGGTCCGGCGGCCCAGTCGCTGCGCAGCCGGTCGCCGGCTGCCGAGGCCGCGCGGTCCGCCTGCACGTTGGTCCACCACAGCGAGTAGGCCACGAACAGGCCGAGCACCAGGCCCAGGGTGATCAGCAGCTCGCCGAAGACCCCGAGCGCGGCCAGCGCCCGGCTCCGTCCCCGCCCGGCCCGCGGCTCGGGCGGGGGAAAGGCCTCCTGCGCCGGTTCGGCCGACAGCTCGGTCTCGTCCTGCATCTGCGGTGCTCCCCCTCCGGGCCTGGCGGCCGGGCGGCTACCCGCCCGTGATGGCGGCCGGCTTGCCCTGGGCACGCGGCCGTTCGTCGATCATCTTGCCAAAGACGATGAGACGGAACTTGGAGGTGAACTCCGGGGTACAGGTCGTCAGCGTGATGTAGCGGCCGGGACCGGCGTACCCGGCGCCGTTCGGCACCGGCTTGATCACGCTCACGTTGTTGGGGGACGTCTCCGGGATGCCCCCGGTGACCTCGTAGGTGTAGTAGCCGGCGGAGGTCTCCACCACGATCTTGTCGCCCTTGCCGAGCTGGTTGATGTACCGGAACGGCTCGCCGTGGGTGTTGCGGTGGGCGGCCAGCGCGAAGTTGCCCGCCTTGTCGCCCGGCATGCCGGTGTTGGCGTAGTGGCCGACCAGGCCCTTGTCGAGCACCGCCGACTTGGAGGTGCCCTCGGCGATCGGGAACTTCAGCCCCAGCTTGGGCAGGTAGATGATGGCGAAGCCCTTGCCGGGCTCGAACACCTCGGGCTTGTTCGGGTCCGGGGCCGGCTGCCCCGGCTGGGCGGGCGCGGCGGGCGCCGCGTCGAACTGCTGCTCCAGCTGGTTGCGGGCCCCGTCGGCGGCCTCGTCGGCCTGCACGTTGGTCCACCAGAGCTGGTACGCGACGAAGAGCAGCATCACCAGGCCGAGCGTGATGCACAGCTCGCCGACGCCCCGGGCGGCCACCACCAGCACGGACTCCTTGGGGCGCGCCCGCCCGGCGGCGCGGCCACCCGCCCGGCGCCGGCCGCTGCCGGAGCGCAGCGAGGTGCGGCCCTGGGCGGCGCGGCGGCGCTCGGCCCGGCCGCCGGTGGGGACCGGTTCGGCGGCCGGTGCGCCGAGGTCCGCGGGCAGCCGCAGCTGGAGGGTCTGGTCGGGCAGCCAGGGGTACTCGGGCCCGTCCACGAGGGGCTCCTGGGCCTGCTCGTACACGCCCCAGGCGTCCTCGGGCGCGGTCTGCACCGGGAACTGCTGCACGGTGCCGTACGGGTCCGCCTCCGGCTGGAAACGTCCCTCCGGACGCAGCGCGGTCACGCCGGTCAGCCCCGGCCGATCACCGGGGCGAGCCCGGCCGACCGGTCGACCGCCTGCGGGAAGCCGCACTCCGCGAGCCAGTTGGCGAGCATCCGGTGACCGCCCTCGGTGAGCACCGACTCGGGGTGGAACTGCACGCCCTCGACCGGCAGTTCACGGTGCCTCAGGCCCATGATCACGCCGCTGTCGGTGCGCGCGGTGACCACCAGCTCGGCCGGCACGGTGGCCGGCTCGACCGCGAGCGAGTGGTAGCGGGTCGCGGTCAGCGGCGAGGGCAGGCCCTCGAACACGCCGCCGTCCTCGTGCTCGACCGGCGAGGTCTTGCCGTGCAGCAGCTCGGGCGCCCGGTCGACCACCGCGCCGTACGCCGCCGCGATCGACTGGAGGCCCAGGCAGACGCCGAACACCGGCAGCCCGATCCGCGCGCAGTGGTGGACCATCTCGATGCAGACCCCGGCCTCCTCGGGGGCACCGGGCCCGGGGGAGAGCAGCACGCCGTCGAAGCCCTCCTCGCCGGAGCGGCGGACGGCGTGCTCGACGGTCACCTCGTCGTTGCGCACCACCTCGCAGGTGGCACCGAGCTGGTACAGGTACTGGACCAGGTTGAAGACGAAGCTGTCGTAGTTGTCCACCACCAGGATGCGGGGCGGAGTGGTCGGCCGGGTCGTCATGCGCGCGTGGTCTCCGTGGGGTGCGGTGCTGGAAGGGGTGCCGGGCCCGCCGGCTCAGCCGGTCGCGGCGCCGTCGCCGCCGTCCACCGTGACGTCACCGAAGGGGAGCAGCGGTTCCGCCCACGGGAAGACGTAGGTGAAGAGGAGGTAGACGATCCCCAGGACGAGGAGCAGCGAGACGACGGCTCGGACCAGGGTGTTTCCCGGAAGGTGACGCCAGATCCAGCCGTACATGGTGCTCCCTCGACGCAGCGGACTGGGTTAAAGAGTAGACCCGCCGTGCACGGCCGCGGGGCCGGTCCGCTACTGCTGTCCGCCCGCCGACCGCAGCTCGGTGGTGCCGGAGTAGCCGGGCAGGGTCAGCTCGCCGCTCTCCTGGACCTTCCAGCCCAGCCCGTACGCCTGGACGTACTGGAGGTAGTTGCGGATCGTCGGGTCGGCGTCGACGGCCGAACGCAGGGCGTCGGTCTTCCCGACCGCCTTGACCACGTACGGCGGGGAGTAGACCCGGCCCTGGAGCAGCAGCGTGTTGCCGACGCAGCGGACGGCGCTGGTGGAGATCAGCCGCTGGTCCATCACCTGGACGCCCTCGGCGCCGCCGCGCCACAGCGCGTTGACCACGGCCTGGATGTCCTGCTGGTGGATGACCAGGTCGTTGACGCCGGGCTCGGGCACCCCGGGGATGCGCGCGGTGGCGTTCGGCGGGGCGTCGTTGAGGGTGACGGTCAGGCCGCCGCCCTGGAGTGGCTCCAGGGCCGCGCCGGCGCGCAGGCCGTCCAGCTGCGCGGCGTCGGCGGGGTCGTGGCCCTGCCGCTCGGTGAGCTGCTGGGCGCGGGCCTGGAGGTCGGCGAGCTGGGACTGCGCCTGCTGGTTCTGCCCGCTGCGCTGGCGGATCACGTCGCCGAGGCTGAGCAGCGAGTTGTCGGTCCGCAGGTCGGTGCCGCGGGCGGTCTGCGCGCTGATGTAGAAGAGCAGGCCGGCGAGCGCGAAGACGGCGCAGGTCAGGGCACGGCCGACAATTCGGGTGCCGGAGCGGCGGGTACGGGCCGGCTCAGGGGGAATCGACAAATTAGTCACCGTACCCTTATCTCCTCAACACCCGCCGAGCCACTACGCTAACGGACGCCGGTGGCATGCGGCGGAGCGGTCCCCGGGCCGTCCTCCGCAGCAGACCCGGCCGATTCCCCCCGTTGCACCCCGCGCGGTCTCACAGCGCATCGACAGGAGAGCTCCTCGTGCCGAAGTCTCGACTCCGCAAGAAGTCCGACTACACCCCGCCGACCACGGCCGCGGTGAAGATCAGTTCGGGCCGCGGTTGGGTCGCGCCGCTGATGCTGGCACTGTTCCTGATCGGCCTGGTGTGGATCGTCACCTACTACGTGACCAGCGGCACCTACCCGGTCGAGAGCTGGCGCAACTGGAACATCCTGGTCGGCTTCGGCTTCATCGCCGCCGGGTTCGGCGTCTCCACCCAGTGGAAGTGACGGCCCGACCGTCCTGAGGCTCGGTCCCGAGCCGCTCCCCGCCGTTCCGGATCGCTCGTCCCGGGACGGCGGTCAGGCGTGCCCGGAGCCGGGCGGGAATCCGGTCGGTTATCCCCACCATCGGACTGTCGTGCTTATCCACATGGTTATCCACACTGGGGAAAAGTCTCCCCAGCCTGTGGATAACTTTCCCGGGTGGAGCCGTCCACAGGTGTGCACAACTCCTCGGAAACGGGAGAACCGCACAGCAGGACACGCGTAGAACAGCAGTCCACAGCCGGGTGGCCGCACAGCCTGTGCACAACCCCGCACCCGCTGTGGACAAACGCTCGAAGGGTCACGCCCCGTACAGGGCCATCCCGGCCAGCAGCATCCCCGCCTCGACCGCCAGCGCGCCCACCACCGTCAGGGCCTGGACCAGGCCGCGGCGCTCGCGCGGGGCGTACATCAGGCCGGCCGCGGTCAGCGAGCCGAGCAGCAGGCCGCCGATGTGCGCCCGCCAGTCGATGCCCGGGCGGGAGAAGGTGACGATCAGGTTGAAGACCAGGAACGCCATCGCCGGGCCGAGCGGGCCCTTGTCCCGCAGCTGCATCACGATCGTGGCGCCGATCAGCCCGAAGATCGCCCCGGAGGCGCCCAGCGACTTCATCTCGTGGCCGGCCACCAGGAAGGCGAAGATGCTGCCGCCCAGGCCGGCGACCAGGTAGAGGGCCAGGAAGCGCAGCCGGCCGAGCGCCTGCTCCAGTGCCGGGCCGAGCCAGAACAGCACCAGCATGTTCATCCCGACGTGCCACCACTCCAGGTGCAGGAAGGTGGCGGTCAGCAGCCGGTACCACTGGTGCGGGCCGTCGGCGATACCGGACGGGCCGCCGAGGAGGTCCGACCCCGTGCTCAACAGGATCCAGGTCTGGCCCAGCCGCGGGGTGAGCACGTAGGCCGCCAGCACCCAGACGACGACGTTGATCCCGATCAGCACCCGGGTGACCAGCCCGCCGTCGGCGGCCAGGGCCCCACCGAACCGGGTGGTCGCCCGCCGCGCCCCGGCGTGGCCGTCGCCGACGCACTCCGGGCACTGGAAGCCCACCGAGGCGGCCACCATGCAGTGCGGGCAGATCGGCCGCTCGCAGCGGGTGCAGGAGACCCCGGTGGGAGTCTGCGGGTGCCGGTAGCAGCCGGGCAGTCCGGCCTCCGGGGACCGATCGGCCGTCGGCCGCGGCTCGTCCGGGAGCATCAGCGGGGTCCCCTTCCCGTACACGACCTCAAAGCCCTCAGCCTACTGCCGCACCCCCGTTCCCGGACCGGACTCCCCCGCCTCACCTACGCTCCGCCTCCCCACCGGCCCGCCCCGCAGGGGCCCCACGCACGGCCCACCCGACACGCCCGACCCCGGACCCGGCCCACACCCCGCCTCCCACCGGCCCGCCCCGCAGGGGCCCCGCATACGGCCCACCCGACATGCCTCCGGACAAATCAGGATGCATGATCAGCATTCAGGTGGATATGTGCATATTAGGACGCCACCCAGGAGGAGAGACTCGTGAGCTTTTCGGATTCGGCCCGAGAGACGGCCACCAGGACCCGGGACACCGCCGCACACTTCGCGGACGGCGCCAAGCAGCGCCTCGGCCCCGCCTTGGACGCCTTCGGTCCGAAGGCCGCACTGGCCGCCCACAACCTCCGCGGCCAGTACGACAGGCACCTGGCCCCGCAGTTCCGCCACGCCTTCGCCAGCCTCCCGCCGGAGGCCCAGCAGAACGCCCTGAAGGCCCTCCACCGGGCCCAGGAGGCCGCCCTGGCGGCCCGCCTGTCCGCCACCCGGGCCGCGGACCAGACCCGCGCCACCGTCGTCCCCAGGGTCGCCCACGCGGTCGAGGAGGCCCGTGCCACGGTCGTCCCGGTCGCCCAGGAGGCCCAGGCCCGCGGTGCCGCCGCGCTGACCGCCCTCCACGGCAATGTCAGCGCGGCCGAGATCAGCAAGCTGGCAGCCCGGAACGCCAGGAAGGAGCACTGCAACCGCCTGGCCGCCGGCCTCGCCGTGGCCGGCCTGCTGGCGATCGGCGGCGGCGTCGTCGCCTGGCAGTGGTGGCGCCGGCACAGCAACCCGGAGTGGCTGGTCGAGCCCCCGACCGCGCAGGAACCCCGGCCGGCCGGCGCACACGCCACCTCCGGACCGGTGAACGGCTCCGGCCCGGAGGCCACCTCCGAACCGACGGACGGGGCCCCGGCCGCCGGGAGCGACGACCCCTCCGCCGAAGACGGCCCCGGGCCGCGCTGAGCGGACGGGAAGGACCGGAGGGAAAGACCGGAAAACGCCGATCGGGGGGGGGGGCGGGGGGGGGGGGGGGGGCGCGGGGGGGGGGCGGGGGGCGAGTGGGGGATATAGTAAACCAACAAAAAAAAAAAAACAGTCAAAAACCCCCCCCAACACACAATCA
>NZ_JBICYZ010000097.1:0-31379 GCF_043201465.1 Kitasatospora sp. NPDC048298 | reverse complement strand
TGGTGCGTGGGGGGGGGGGCGGGCCGCCGCGGCCCCGGGGGGGGGGGGCGGGCCGCCCCCCCCCCCGGGGGGGGGCGCCCGCGGGCGGGGGGGGGCCCCCCGGCGGGGGGGGGCCGGCGCCGCCGCCCCGCACGGCGTGGACCTCGCCGACCTGCGCCGGCAGCTGGCCGCCGCCCGGGCCGAGGGACTGCGCCCGCGGGCGCTGTACCTGGTGCCGGACGTGGCCAACCCGAGCGGGGCCAGCCTGCCGCTGGAGCTGCGCCGGGAGCTGCTGGCGCTGGCCGGCGAGGAGGACTTCCTGCTGCTGGAGGACAACCCGTACTGCGTCTTCGCCGGTGAGGAGCGGCTGCCCTCGCTCAAGGCGCTGGACACCGGGCGGCGGGTGGTCCACCTCGGCTCCTTCGCCAAGACGGCCCTGCCGGGCGCCCGGGTCGGGTACGTGGTGGCGGACCAGCTGGTGGCGGACGGGCAGGGCGGCACCGCGCTGTTCGCCGACCTGCTCGGCATGATCAAGAGCATGACCACGGTGAACACCTCGCCGATCGCCCAGGCGGTGATCGGCGGCGCGCTGCTGGAGCACGGCCACAGCCTGCGGGCCGCCAACACCGAGGTGGCCGCGCTCTACCGGCGCAACCTCTCGCTGGTGCTGGAGGGCCTGGCCCGGCGCTTCCCGCCCGGCAGCGGGGTGACCTGGAACGAGCCGCGCGGCGGGTTCTTCCTGGTGCTCACGGTGCCGTGCGTGGTGGACGACGCGCTGCTGGAGCACTCGGCCTCGGAGTACGGGGTGATCTGGACGCCGATGTCGCACTTCTACCCGGGGGCGGGCGGGGAGCACCAACTGCGGCTCTCCGTCAGCCAGGTCGACCCGGCCACCGTCGACCGGGGGCTGGACGGGCTGGCCGCGCTGCTCACCGCGCACTCCTGACCCGTACGGTCCCGGCCCACCCGGAAGGGGCGTCCCGTCGAGGGCGCCCCTTCCGGCGTACGTGTCGACCCCGGATGGTGACGGTGCGCTTCGGCGCGGCCACGCTGGGGCAGTCTCCCGGCGCGAGCACCGCAGCCCACCGAGGAGGACCCATGCCGCACGACGAGAACCGGCCCGCCGGACACCAGCCCACCGAGGAGACCCTGCGCCGCTCGTCCGCCTTCCTCGTCGACGAGGCGCTCGGCTTCGTCTTCCCCGCGGCCCTGCGCGCCGCCGCCGACACCGGGGTGGCCGACGCCCTCGCGGACGGCCCGGCCACCGCCGCCGAACTCGCCGCCGCCACCGGCACGGACGCCCGCAACCTGTACCGGGTGCTGCGCCTGCTCGCCACCCGCGACGTGGTGGCCGAGGACGAGCAGGGCCGCTTCACGCTGACCGAGACCGGGCAGGCGCTGCGCAGCGACGTCCCGTACTCCGCGCGCAGCGCGGTGCGGATGCTCACCGACCGGACCTTCTGGCGGCCGGCCGAGCGGATGGCGCACTGCCTCACCGAGGGCACCACGGCCTTCGACTCCGTCTTCGGGATGCCGTTCTTCGACCACTTCGCCCGGGACGAGGAGACCGCCGCCGTCTTCCACGTCGGCATGGCGGCGATGTCCGACCCGGAGAACGCCCCCGTCGCGGCCGCCTGCGACTTCCCCGACACCGGCACGGTGGTGGACGTCGGCGGCGGCCACGGCGGGCTGCTGCTGGAGGTGCTGCGCCGCAACCCCGGCCTGGAGGGCGTGCTGTACGACCGCGCCCACGTGCTGGCCGGCCACCGGCTGGACGGCGACAAGGAGGTCGCGGGCCGCTGGAGCACGGCGGAGGGCGACTTCTTCACCGGGGTGCCCGCCGGGGACGTCCTGCTGCTCAAGCGGATCACCCACGACTGGGACGACGACCAGTGCGCCACCCTGCTGGGCCACTGTCGGCGCGCCCTGCGCCCCGGCGGCCGGGTGCTGGTCCTGGACGCCGTGGTCCCCCGGGACAACGCGCCCCACCAGGCCAAGACCCTGGACCTGATGATGATGGCCTCGCTCACCGGCCGCGAGCGCACCGAGGCGGACTTCACGGAGCTGTTCGACCGGGCCGGCCTGCGGCTGTCCCGGATCCTGCCCACGGGGACGGTGCTGTCCGTGGTGGAGGCGGTCGCCGCCGACTGAACCGCTCGCCACCGACCGCCTTCGCCCGTCCGTCCGTCCGTCACGTAACCTCCGAGGATGCCCATGAGCGAACGCTTCGCCGCGCTGGACCGACTGGCCGAACAGTGGGGTCTCAGCGGCCTCGAACTCGTCGGCAAGGGGCTGGAGTTCACCGTGTTCCGGGCCCGGGCGCGGGACGGCGCACCGGTCGCCGTCCGGCTCGCGCACCGCCGCTTCGACTCCAACGCCAACGACCCGCACGTGGACACCCGAACCCTGCTCGTCCAGGAGCACGCCATCGCCCGGCACCTGGCCGAGCACGGTCTGCCCGTCGCCCGGGTCCGGGAGCTGGTCCTCGCCGACGACCCCGACTCCCCCGACGTGCTGCTCTCCGACTACGTCCCCGACGACGGCACCCCGCTCGACTCCCACGCCCTCGGGGAGCTCCTCGCCCGGCTCCACCGGGTGCCCCCGCCGCGGCTGCGCCCCGTCGCCGCCGAGGGCGGCACCACCGCCGAGGCCCTCACCGCCCGGATAGCCCGCCGCTGGGCCGAACTCGCCCACCGCGTCGACGACTGGCCCGCGCCCCCGACCCCCGGGCTCCTCGCCCGCCACCTCTCCCCGCTCACCGGGGACAGCCTCCTCCACCTCGACGTCCGCAGCTCCAACATCCGCCGCCACCAGGGCCGCACCACCGCCCTCCTGGACTGGTCGAACGCCCTGCTCGGCACCCCCGCCCTGGAGTTCGGCCGCCTCGCCGAATACGCCCGCTACCCGGAGAACGACCTCGACCTCACCGCCCTGCGCGCCGGCTACGCCACCCTCGCCCCCGTCCCCGCCGAGGACGACCCCTGCCTCCTCGCCTGCCGCCTGGACGCCGCCCTGATGCTCGCCCTGGTCTTCCTCTCCGAAGCCCCCGACCCCGCCCGCGCCCCCACCGCCACCGCCCACGCCCGCGACCTGGCCCTGCGCCTCACCCACGCCTGACGGCCGACAACGCAGAACGCCCGGCCGGGAAACCCCGACCGGGCGTGTCGTACGAGTTCGTCGCAGCCTGACCGAACCAGCGACGTGCCGCATCATCCTGCGGGAACCGTGGGCAGCCGGTGGTCCACCGGCTGCCCACGGTCAGCGTTGTCAGCCGGTCAGCGACCGAGCGAGATCATTTCCTGCTTCCGTGTTGCAGAGCCAGGCGCGGCTGCCCAGCCTGGGCTCCCAGTCGAGACGATCGAGGTCGTCGGTCACCAGCCGGACGACGTCGTCCGTCCCTCCGCCCCACGGCGAGAACCCCTCTTCGACGAGTTCACCGATCCGGATCAAGCCGTTGTCGAGCAGGTGGCGGAGCAGTTCGACGAAAAACGCTCTCCACTGGGGCCCGGCAGTTTCCTCCTTCGCAGCCCAGAGAAGCTGATCGATGGGGACCCAGTCGTCCAGACCTTCGATCAGCACGTCAGCGAAGACTCTGTTGTCAACCATGCGGCAAGTGAACCTTCCGGTCCTTCCCCCCGCTGCCGGGGGAGATGTCGATCGTCGCCCCGTGGGGAGGACTGCTGGACTTCGTCCTCCACTGCACGACGGTGCCGTCCTTGAGCCGGAACACGTCGGGGATGATCGGACCGCGCGCGGGGAGCCGCTCCGCGCCGGCCGTCCAGCGGTCGAAGAGCGCGCGCATCTCCGCCTCGGTGGGGAGTTCCTTGACGTGGTTCTGCTTCCCGCTCGGCAGGCTGTCCCACTCGGACACCCATATGTGGCACACGTCCTCGTCGTTGTGCACCAGGACCGGCGTCTCACCGGCGAGGACGTAGTAGGTGTGGAGGTCCTCGATGGTGAGGTTGTAGGCGGGCTGGAGGGTGTTCCAGTGCCGGACGTCCTCGATGTGCTGGGCCTGGCCGGCCGAGTCGCGCAGTTCGTCGCCGGCCTTGAGGTCGACGGCGTCGATCCACTTCTTCTGGTTCTCGGACCAGAAGGGGTGGTGGTCGGTGCTGGTCAGGGCCTGCCCCGCGCCGATCGAGATGTCCGTGAAGTCACGGTCGTACGGGCCGTAGATGGTGGCCGAGACCCTGCGGGGACCGGTCAGCCCGGTGGTGGGATCGGTGGCGAGGACCTCGTCGCCGATCCGGACCGTCTCGATCGCCCGGGTGGAGCCGTCGGCCATCAGAACGCGGGTGCCGGCCGGGAAGCTGTTCCGCCCGGGGCAGGGCGGAGGCAGCCGTCCGACGAGCTTCTTGATGAACTCGACGGCCTTCTCGCCCCAGGACCCGAACTTCTTGGCCCACTGGGCGAGCTTGGCGACGGCGGCACCGTCACCCACGAGGGGGATCGCACCGATGCAGGAGGTGAGCGCCTCGGTGGTGCGGCCCTCGACGGCGTAGTAGGCGCAGTTGATGAGGTCGGCGACGTCGGCGAGGCCCGGGGCGATCACCCCGCCCGCACCGCCGATGACGTCGAGGGTGAGGTGGACGCTCTCCGAGAACAGGTGGTAGAGGTAACTGACGTTCTCGCTGTCCTCCTTCGCCTTCTTGATCTCCTCCTCGATCGCCGCGATCGAGTCCTGCTTCTGCTTCTCGAGCTGGGCCTGCCTCTCGGCCTCCTTGCGCTCGGCTTCGAGCCTGGCGAGCCGGGCCTTCTCCTCCGCGTCGTACTTGGCCTGGTAGTCCGCGTGGGCCTCGTCGGCGGAGGTCTGGGCGGCCTGGGCGTCCTTGCCCGCCGCCTCGGCGGAGGCACGGGCCTCGCTCGCCGAAACGTTGGCCGCAGCCGCGGCTCCCCGCGCCTGCTTCGCCGACAGATCTGCCTGGTTGGCGGAGTACAGGGCCTTGGCGGCGTCGCGGTTGGCGGAGGCCTTGGCGGCGTTGGCGGCCTTCGCGGCAGCCGCGGCCTGGGCTGCGTCGGCCTGGGCGGCGTCCGCGGCGGCCTGGGCCTTGGCGACGTGCTCGGCGGCGGTGTTGGCCGACGCCTGGGCATTGGCCTCGTAGCCCCTGGCCTCGTTGGCAGCGTCACGGGCGTTGGCGGCGGCGGCCTGGGCCGTGGCCGCGTTCTTCTGGGCGATCGCGGAGACGGCGGTGGCCTCGGCGATCAGGCCCTTGACGTCCGCGACGTGGACGGCGGCGAGCTGGTCCTTCTGCTGGGCGCTGTACTGGCCCTCGGCCACGAAGGCACGCAGGCCCTGCACGGGGCCTTCGAGGGCGATCTTCGCCGCGGCCTTGAGCTCGGGCTCCGTGGTCGGGGCGTCCTCCAGCCGGGTGGCGGTGAGCCGGTCGTCGGCGGCTTGCGCGTCCAACAGGCCCTTGCCCAGGAAGTCCCGCAGGGCGGCGGGCGTGTTGGTCCGCAGCGCGGCGTCGGCGGCGGCCTTGACGGCCGGGCCGGCCTTGTCGCTGATACGGGTGACCGTCAGCCGGTTCTCCGGCGCCGCTGCCTCGTACTGGCCGCTGCTCAGGAATGCGCCGATCTGGGTGGCGTCTCCCTGAAGCGCGGTGTACGCGGCGGTGCGGACCGCATCGTTGCCGGAGTCCGTGTAGATCCGGGTGACGCGGTCGCGCGCGTCACGATCCTCGGCCTCCCGGCGACCGGTCTTGAGGTAGGTGAAGACGGCGCTCTCCGTGCCGGTGAGGGCTGCATCGGCTGCCGAGGCTCCCCACTCCCCGGAGATCTTGCGGGAGATCAGGGCCAGCTTGCGGCCGTCGGTGGCAACCTGCTCCGGCGTGGCGCCCGGCTGGTCGACGGCCTGGGCGAGACGGTCGGCCTCGGCCTTGGCCTTCTGGACGTCCTGGGCGGCCTGGGCGGTCTGCTCCTGCTTCGTCGTCTCGTCGGCCTTGGCCTGGCGGGTCTTCTCCACAGCCGCGGCGGTGCGGTTGGCCAGGTCCTCGACCTCGGTGCGGCGTGCCAGGTCCTGGATGGTGTTGGCCTGGTTCACCGCCTTCTGGGCCTCAGCGGCGAATCCGGAGGCGGCGTTCGCGTGGTCGGTGGACTCCTGCGCGGCGTTCGCGCTCTGGCCCGCGTGGTCGGCGGCGTCCCGGGCGGCCTGCGCCGCGGCGGCAGCGTGACCGGCCGCGGACGCCAGCAGTGCCTTCGCGTTCTCAGCCTGCGTCGCGGCCTCCCCGGCCAGCTGCTGGGAAGCGGCGGCCGCGCGGCCGGCCTCGGCGGCCTGGCGGCGCGTCGCCTCGGCGGCCCGCCGGGCCTTCACCGACTGCCCGCCGGCGCTGTCCGCGTAGGCACCCGCCTGTTCGGCGGAAACCGACGCGGAATCGGCGTTGCCCTTGGCACTCAACGCGGCGCCCGCCGCGTCCTTGCTGCTCTTGGCGGCCTCGTCCGCCTTGACGAGCGTGGCATTCGCCTCCGCGAGGAGCTTGCCCGCGGCAGTGGCGGCATCGGCGGCGACCCGCGCCTCGTGCGCCTTCGTCGCGTCGCCGGCCGCGGCAGCAGCAGCGGTCCGCGCGTTGGCCGCGGCTCGCTCCGCCCCGGCGGCCGCGGCGGCCGCGTTCGACGCCGCGTAGGCGGCGGCCCTCGCGGAGGCATTGGCCGCGCGGGCCGCCGTCATCGCCGTCTGCGCCGCCGCACCGGCCCGCTCGGCCGCCGTCGCGGCCTTGTTCGCCGCCTCGGTGGCCTTGGCCGTGTCGTTTCCGGCCTGCTGGGTCTCGACCGCAGCGAGGGCGGCGTCCCTCTTGGCGTCCTCCGACCTCTTGACGGCCGTCACCTGGGCGTCGATCGCCGCGGCCGTCTCCTGGGCCGCCTGCGCGCCCGCATCCTTCGTCTGCTGGACCAGCTGCGCGATGCTCGCGCGCTCCTGGTCACGGTTCTGCGCGATGTACTGGCCGACCGCGAGGAAGTCGCGGACGTCCTCGATGGACCCGTTCAGCGCCGCGCGTGCCGCAGCCTGGGTGTTCGTCCCGCCCGCGCTCAGGATCTGGACCAGCTTGACCCGGTCGTCGGCATCCTTGGCGGTGAACTGGCCTTCGGTCAGGAAACGCTGCAGGTCGTCGCTGCTGTTGCTGCGCAGCGCCGCGTCACCGGCGGCCTGGATACCGCGTCCGGCGCCCGTCGCAGGGTCGGTGAGCCGGGCGATCATCAGGCGCCGGTCCGCGTCCAGCGCGGCTTGCCAACCGCTCTCGAGGAACGTACGCAGCTCGTCGGCAGTGCCGCCGATGGCCTTGTCCGCGGCTTCGCGGACCTTCGGCCCGCCCACGCTCTCGATCTGTGAGGCGGCCAGCAGGTCGTCCAGGTGCTGCGCCCCGGCGAGTTCGTTGTCGACGAACTGCTTCACATCCTGGTCGGACCCGGCCAGCGCGGCCTCGGCAAGCTGGTGGACACGGGGACCACCGTCGAGCCACGCCTCCAGGGCGAGCTCGCGCGCACTCTGCTCGACCTGCCCGCCGGCCGGTTCAACGGCAGCGGCATTCGGAATGCCCGCCCCCACCAGACCCGCCGCCAGGGCGAGCGGCAGCAGGCTCAGGGAGAGCCTGCCCAGCAGCGGCGGCCTCCCCCTCCTCCGCCGTCGTGAGCCGGATATCGAATGGTGCATCAGAACCTCCGCTGTCGGCGCCGGCCAATCCCGGCCGCAGCGGAGCCTACGACAAATGAAACCCCAACAGAACGCCTACGAAGTCACGAAGTTGCACGCAAAGCGAACGCAATGAGACCCCCGGTCACGGGCATAGCCAATCAAAAGCAACACACCATCAGGAACCCCCCATTGCCTTGGAAATCATGACATCTCATCCAAGTTGACCATGGAAACAGTTGTCGAGCCGTCGGCGCATCTGCTTCGATGGGCTCGATTCCACCAGGGGGCGACAAAGGCGGCATCCCATCCGACACGAGCACGCCCACAGGGATTGACGCATTGTCACCGCAGGTCGGTTCGCCTGACATTCGGGCCGGTTCGCACCAATCCGTGGATCTGCCCATCAGGGCAACACCAGATGAACGAAAAGGATTAGGCATGGCAAAGCACGTGTCCCGCTGGCTTGTTGGCGGCACCATCGCTCTGGCCGCGACGCTGGGCGCCACCGCGCTCGCCTCCGCCGATGGCTCCCCCGCGGACAACTCGACCGCGCCGGTGGCGGTCGAGGACTTCAACCACCCCGGCCCGGCCCCGTACCCGAACGTCAAGCTGCTGCGCGGCGACGGCCACATCATGCTGTCCGACTGCGCCGTGGACAACCAGATCAGCGTGCTCAGCTTCGACCTGCCCAACAGCAGCGGCAACCAGATCTGCTTCCGCGCCACCAGCAGCACCGGCTACCTCGCCCTCGAGGTGCCCAACGTCTTCCGCATCCGCACCGACAACTACTCGGTCAACGCCAAGCTCACCACCGTCGACGGCACCCAGAGCGTCGACATCGCCAAGGGCACCGCCGCCAGCGTCGGCATCGGCAGCGGCACCGGCAACGGCAAGCCCGCCGCGCTCCTCGAACTGCGCATCACCGGCTGACCCCCACCGGCACCGCTCCCCACCGGCCCCGCTCACCTTTCCCGATGGAGCCCCAGGTGACCCACACCCCCCTCCGCGACACCCGGAGGACCGGCCGCACCACCGCACGCCGGTGGCTCGCCGCCGCCGCCGTGACCGCGACCGCCCTCGCCGGAGCCACCGCGATCGCCTCCGCCGACACCACCCCGCCCCCCGCCGACAACTCCGCCGCACCCCCGGCCGTCGAGGACTTCACCTACCCCGGCGCCGACACCGTCACCAAGGTCAAACTGGGACGCGGCGACGGCCACATCCTGCTCGGCGACTGCGCCAAGCCCACCCAGATCCAGATCTGGACCCGCGCCCCGGGCAACCCGGACAACCGGATCTGCTTCACCGTCGCCGGCACCACCGGCACCCTCACCCTCCAGCTGCCCGACGTCTTCGCCGTCCAGACCAGCGGCGGACGCTCACTGAAGGTCGGCCTCACCGTCGACGGAGCCGCCCAGACCCTCGACGTCCCCAAGGACGGCTTCAAGGGCATCGGCGAAGGCACCAGCGGCAACCCGGCCGGCATCACCGAGCTCACCGTCACCGGCTGACAGCCACCGCCCGCATCCACGCACCAACCTCTCACCTCCGGGAACACACATGCTTCGCAACTCCTCGCCCCGCAACCTGCGGGCGGGCGCCCTGGCCACCGTCATCGCCGCCGGCGCCCTGACCACCCTCGCCACGCCCCCGGCCGGCGCAGTCGTCGGCGACGCCGCCGCCGACGGCTCGTACGCCTTCGCCGCGCGTCTGGCGATCGGTGACAACGTGCGGTCCTGCACCGGCGCGCTGGTGGACCGCTCCTGGGTGCTCACCGCCGCGTCCTGCTTCGCCGACGACCCGGCGCAGCCGCAGGCGCTGGCGGCGGGCGCGCCGAAGTGGAAGACGACCGTGACCGTCGGCGGCAAGTCGGCGGAGGTTTCCGCGCTGGTTCCGCGTGCCGACCGTGATCTGGTGATGGCCCGTCTGGCCACGCCCGTCGACGGTGTCGCCACGCTGCCGGTGGCCACCGCCGCGCCCGTCGCCGGGCAGACGCTGAAGGTGCCCGCCTACGGGCGGACCAAGGACGAGTGGGTGCCGAACAAGCTGCACAGCGGCGCGTTCAGCCTGGACACCGTGAGCGCGACCGGCATCGGCACCACCGGCACGGGCGGCGCGGCGATCTGCAAGGGCGACACCGGTGCCCCGGTGGTCCGCGAGGTCAACGGCAAGGCCGAGCTGGTGGCCGTCGCCTCCCGCTCCTGGCAGGGCGGCTGCGTGGGCGTGCCCGCCACCGAGACCCGCACCGGCGCCTACAACTCCCGTACCGACGACGTCGCCGGCTGGGTGCAGCAGGTCCGCGCGACGGCCGTGGGCTGGAAGACCCAGGCCCTGGTGCGCAGCGACGCCAACCTCTACTTCGCGTCCCGCCTCTACGACGGCTCCTGGACCCCGTACGAGGACGTCCAGGCCGCGGCCGGGAACATCGGTGGTGTGCGGGCCGCCTCCTCGGTCGGCATCAACGGTGACACCCATGTCGTCGCGCTCGGTGGTGACGGGCACCTGCACTACGCCGTGCACAACCTCGACGGCGGCTGGGGGCAGAAGTTCGTCGACCTGAACACGACGGTGTCCGACCTCGGCAACATCACCCAGGTGACCGTCGCCTCCGTCGGCGGTGACCTGCACGTGGTCGTCGTCGCGGACGGCTACCTGTTCCACAACGTCCGCTCGGAGAACGGGCAGTGGACGTCGTTCAAGGTGGTCACCGACGTGACCGGTCCGCTGAGCGGGATCACGTCGATCTCGGCGGCCGGTGCCGCGGGCGGGGAGCTGCACATCGCCGCCGTGTCGGGCGGGAAGGTCTACCACACGGCCCGTTTCGCCACCGGAAGCTGGTCCCGCTGGGGCTCGGTCGCCGAGGCCGCCGGTGCCACCGCTCCGGTGAGCGCGGTTGCCGTCACCCGGCAGAACAACGACCTCAACCTCGCCCTGATCGCGAGCGACGGCCAGTACCACACCATGCGCTACGCCAGCGGCAGCTGGCAGCCGGTCAGGTCGCTCGGCAGCGTCGTCGGGAACGTCGCCGGTACCGGCATCAGCGCCGCCACCGTCGACACCGACGCCGTGTTCGCCGTCACCACCAACGACAACAAGGTCCTGCTCACCGCCCGCCACGCCGACGGCGGCTGGGACGCCCCCGAGAACCTCAACCTCACCGCGATCCCCGGCAACCACACCGGAACCGTGATCACCAGCTCCCTCTGACCGGTGGTTCACCGAGCGTCCTGGTGTGGGAGCGGACACGCTCCCACACCAGGACGCTCTCGCCATGTCCGAGGGCGGCCGGCTGCTCCTGCCGAATCCGGCCGGTCCTGTGGACGTCACCACACGGCGGGCGAACCCGTCTATCCTGGGCGGCACTTCGCCTCTTGCGGGACCCCGCCGACGGTGGCCGCGGCGGCGGGTCCGCGGACGGAGCGCGGCCCGGGAGGGCGGTGCCCCCGGCGACGGGCAGGAGCCGGACGGCGGGTGGGAAAACCGGCGGTGCAGCTTGCTGCCACCGTGACGGGCTGTCCTCGGGCGCGCCGCGGGGTCATGCTGACCCTGGGCCCGTCGACACCGCGGCCGCCGAGCAGCCGGGTGAGGGAACCACCATGACCATCGAGAGCACCGCGATCGTCGCCCCGGCACCCGCCGCGGCGCCGGTCCGCCGGGGCGTGCGGCACCTGGTGCACTGCCCTCCCTCGTGGGACCGCTACCTGCTCGCGGCCCCCGCCACCGGCGAGGACCGCTTCCTGCTCACCGGCGACATGCCCGGCGACCACCCGCTGTTCAACGACGGGCCCGGCCAATTCCACGACCCGCTGGTGGTCGCCGAAGCCCTCCAGGAGACCGGCGAGTTCATCGGCCGCCAGTACTTCGGCATCGCCGCCGACCGGCCCGGACTCTACCAGCGGTTCGGCCTGCGGCTCACCGATCTCGCCGCCTGGCGCACCGGCCCCGACCCGGCCCGGATGACCGTCGAACTGTGGGCCGCCCCCACCGGCACCGCGTCCGGGGCGCCGTCCGGACTGGACCTGCGGCTGGACGTCTCGCTGGACGACGTGCCGTGCGCGACCGGCGCCGCGGCCCTCGCGTTCGCCCCGGCCACCCGCGGCGGCCCCGGCTGGCCGCTGCGGGCCGCCTGGCCGGCCCCGGCCGTGCGGCCGGTCACCCCGGCCGAGGTCGGCCGGCTCGACCCGGCCAACGTGGTCGTCGCCGAACCCACCCCGGCGCCCAGCGGCCGGCTCAGCACCTGGGTGCTGCCCAGCCGGCAGAACCCGGCGCTCGGCGCCGCCGCCGGCGGACGGCTGTCCGGCACTCTGCTGCTGGAGGCCGTACGGCAGTGCGCGGTGCTGACCGCCGGACGGGCCGTCGGGCTGGTGCCCGAGCGGTCCGTGCCGGCCGGCTGCGAGATCCGTTTCCACGGCCGGCCCAGGTCCGCCTCGCCGCTGCGCTGCGCGGCCGTCCCCGGGGCGCTCGACCGGGACGCGGCCGGCCGGCCCGCCGTCCCGGTCACCGTCACCCTGGTCCAGGACCGGGTGACCGTCGGGGAGGCCCGGACGCTCGTCGTCCAGGACTTCTGAGGGGGACGGACTCCACGGGGGACGGACGAGGTGGCAGACGGGGGCGTCGCCGCGGGGAGCGGATGACGGGCGGAGCAGACGGGGGGCAGGGGTGAGGTTCCGGATCCTGGGACCGATGGAGATCGAGGGGGACGGGGGACCGGCGGTACCGCTCACCCCGGGGCCCCCGAAGGTGCGGACCGTCCTGGGCACCCTGCTGGTGCAGGCCAACCAGGTCGTGACGGTCGACACCCTGGTGGCCGAGCTGTGGCGGGACGCGCCGCCGCGCACCGTCAGCACCACGCTCCAGGTCTACATCTCCCAGCTGCGCAAGCTGCTGGACGCCGCCGCCCCCGGGCGCGGACGCGACCTCCTGCTCACCCACGCCCGCGGCTACCGGCTCGCCGTCGAGGAGGGCGGGCTCGACCTGGCCGCCCTGGAGGACCTGCACCGCCGCGGCCGGGAGGCCCTGGCCGCCGGCGACCACCGCGACGCCGCCGACCTCTACCGCAGGGCCGCGGCTCTGCGGCGCGGCCCGCTGCTCTCCGACACCCCGCACGGCCCGCTGCTGGAGTCCGTCGCCACCCAGCTCGCCGAGGCCGAGAGCACCGCCCTCGCCCACCGGATCCACGCCGACCTGCAACTCGGCCGGCACCACGAACTGATCGGCGAACTGCGCACGCTCACCGCGCGGTACCCGCTGCGCGAGGAGCTGCACGAGCACCTGCTGCTCGCCCTCTACCGGGCCGGCCGGCAGGCCGAGGCCCTCCAGGCCTTCGCCGCGCTGCGCACCCACCTGGTCGCCGAACTCGGCGTCGAACCCGGCCCGTCGGTGCAGCGGCTGCACGGGCGGATCCTCACCGGCGACCCCGGGCTGCTGCGCACCCCGGAGCCGGCGGCGGGCGGCCCCGCCACGCCGCGCGGGCCGGCCGCCGAGCCGCCCGACGTCCGGGCCGGCACCGCGCTGCCCGCCGCCGACCCGGCCTTCACCGGCCGCGGGCCCGCCCTGGCCCTGGTCGAGGAGTTCCTGCGGAACGCGCCCGCCGGCGCGTTCGTCGCGATCGCCGGCCAGCCCGGGGTGGGCAAGACCGCCCTCGCCCTGGAGGCCGCCCACCGCAGCGGGCCCGCCTTCCCCGACGGCCGGCTCTTCCTCGACCTCCAGCCCGAGCCCGGCCGGCCGCTGGGCGCGGTCGAGGCGGTCACCGCCCTGCTGCGCCGGCTCGGGGTCCGGCCGGCCGCCGGCGCCGGCGCCGGAGAGCTCCTGGACACCTGGCAGCAGGAACTGACCGGGCGCCGGCTGCTGCTGGTGCTGGACAACGTCGACTCCGAGGCGCAGCTGCGCCCGTTGCTGCCCGGCACCCCGGGCAGCGCCGCGATCGTCACCGGCCGCCGGCTGCCGGTGGGGCTCGGCGGGATCCGGCCGGTGGTGCTGGACGTGCCCGATCCGGCCGAGTCCCGGCGGCTGTTCGCCGCGGTGGCGGGCCACGGGCGGGAGGCGGCCGAGCCGGAGGCCGTCACCGAGCTGCTGGAGCTGTGCGGCCACCTGCCGCTCGCCGTCCGGATCGCCGGGGCCCAGCTGACGGCCCGTCCGCACTGGAGCGCGGCCACGCTGGTGGAGCGGCTGCGCGAGGAGCGGACCCGGCTCGGCGAGCTGCGGATCGGCGGGCTCGACGCGCGGGCCGCGCTGGTGCGCGCCTACCGCGACGCCGGTCCGGTGCTGCGGTGGGCGTTCCGGCTGCTCGGGCTGCTGCCGGCCGGGCCGTTCGGGCCGGCCGCGGCGGACGCCGTGCTGGGGCTGCCGCGCTCGGAGACCACCCGGCTGCTGGACGAACTGGTCGACGACCGGCTGCTGGTGGCGGGCCCCGAGCAGGGGCGCTACCGGCTGCCGGAGCTGCTGCGGGTGCTGGCCGTGGAACGGCTGGCGGACGAGGAGGGGCCCGCGGAGGCCGCGGCCGCCGTGGAGCGGCTCTGCACGGAGTACGCCCGGGCCGCCACCCAGGTCACCGCCGTACTGACGCACGGCCTGTCGGCCGACGGCGCCCGGTGGGACACCGCCCAGCTGCGGCCCTCCGACTGGTTCACCCGGGAACGTGACGCGCTGGTCCGGGCCGTCCGGCAGGCCCACGGGTACGGCCGCTGGGCCGCGGTGGTACGGCTCGCGGGCGCGCTGCGCGGCCACCTCGAGGCGCACGCCGACTGGGGCGCCTGGGCGCGGACGCACACCCTCGCCCTCGACGCGGCCCGCCGCTGCGGCGACCGCGCCGCCGAGGGCCGCCTGCTCCGCTCCCTCGGTGACCTCGCCTGGGAGCAGCGGCGCCCGGCCCAGGCCGAGGAGCGCTACGAGCTGGCCCGGCGGATCACGGAGGAGACCGGCGACCGCGCCGAACTCGCCCTCACCCTGGTGGGGCTGGCCGAACTCCGGTGCGACCGCGGCGAGTTCGGCGCGGCGGCGGAGCTGCTCGCGGCCGCCCCCGACGTCGCCGAACCGCGCCCCCGGTTCGAGGTGCGGCGCGCGCTGGCCCTGCTGGCCCTGGCGGGCGAGGACCACCTCGGCGCCCTCGCCCACTTCACCGCCTGCCGCGACCTCGCCCTCGCCCTGCACGACCGGCGGCTGGAGTCCTTCGCCCGCCGCGCGATCCACGCGCTGCACGGCGACCGGCCGGCCGCGGCCCGGCCCGTCGAGTTCCGCCCCGGCGTCTGGCGCCTTCCCCGGCCGGCCCCGTACGTCCTGCGCTGACCCGCCGGGGCCGGGACCGGGGGCAGGACGACGCGGCCGGGCCGGACGACGGTGGTCGTCCGGCCCGGCCGCGCACTCGGGTCAGAACAGCCGGGGCCCGGGGGTCACACCCGGCCGCCGGAGCCGAGCAGGTGCATCTCGGCGGCCAGTTCCTGACGGCGGGTGATGTTGAGCTTCCGGTAGATCCGGGTCAGGTGCTGCTCGACGGTGCTGACGGTGATGTAGAGCTTGGCCGCGATCTCGCGGTTGGTGTGGCCGTACACCGCGAGCATGGCCACCCGCTTCTCGGAGTCGCTGAGCCGGGCCTCCACCTCGACCTGGCCGCCGGCGCAGCGGCCGTTGTCCTCGGCGTCGCCGCCGGGCGGCAGGTCGAGGCCGGGGGCGATCTGCTCGCGCAGGGCGTCCGCGCCGCACTCCTTGGCGAGCTGCCAGGCACGCCGGTTGACCATGTTGGCCCGGCCGGAGTCGCCGTTCTCCTTCAGCACCCACGCGAAGTCCACCAGGGTGCGGGCGAGTTCGTAGCGGTCCTCGGAGTCCCGCAGCTCGTCGACCGCGCGGGCGAGCAGGGCGTGCCGCTCGCGCGGGTCGCTGAGGGCGGCCCGGACCCGCAGGGTGACGCCGGAGACCCACGGGTGGGCGGCGTCGCGGAAGGCGAGCTGGTCGGTGATCAGTCGGGCGGCCTGCTGGGGCTCGCCGAGCTGGATCAGCGCCTCGGCCGCACCGGTGCGCCAGGGGGCGAGCAGCGGCCGGTCGAGCCCCCACCGCTTGAGGGTGCGGCCGATCTCCAGGAAGTCGCCGAGCGCCGCGTGGAAGCGGTGGGTCGCGAGGTGGTACTGGCCGCGGGCCCGCAGGTAGCGGATGCCGTGGATGCTGGTGCCGAGCCCTTCGGGCAGCGGCCGGCTGAGTTCGCGGGCGGCCGTGTCGTGGCGGCCGGCGGCGGTGGCCGCGCGGATCAGGACGGAGGCCACTCCCCCGGCGAACACGCTGCCGCCGCGTTCGGGCAGCAGGTCCAGGGCCCCCTCGGCGTGCTCCCGGGCGCCGGCGAGGTCGCCCTGGCGGAGCAGGGCGTCGGCGTACAGGGCGGTGAAGGTGGACTGCCAGCCGGGGGCGCCGCGCCGGACGGCCTCCTCCATGAAGACCTGGCACCAGGGCAGCGCGCGGGCCGGTCCGTCGACGCACAGCAGGGCCCGGATGGCCTGCACGATGGGGGCCGCGGTGCCGCCGCCGAGGGTGGCGCCGCGCAGGAACATCTCGGCCGCGGCGACGGTCGCGCCGCCCGCCGAGTACTCGGGGACGGCCCACAGCCCGGCGGGGGCGCAGGGCCTGACCAGCAGGGGCGCGCCGGGGGCGGCCGGCTCGGCCGCGGCCCCGCTCTCGGCCGGGGTCGGGCCGCCGCCCCACCACGGGAAGGCGGAGAGGCCGTCCAGCGGGTCGCCGCCGCGGCCGAACCGGACGGGGTGAGCGGGCAGGACGGCCTGTTCGGCGTCCCGGTCGGTGCTGAAGCGGTCCAGCACCTCGGCCGCCTCGTCGATGCGGCCCTGCTCGGTGAGCAGCCGGGCGAGCGGCCCGAGCCTGGCCTGGCCGAGCCGGCCGGCCCGCAGGGTCTCCAGCGGCCCGGCGAGGTCGCGCTCGGCGGCGCTGGGGTTGGTGCGCCAGGTGATCCCGGCGAGCATGGTGCGGAAGTGGTTGCGCTGCTCGTCGTCGACCCGGCCCCGGTGGGCGAGTTCGAGGCAGGCGGCGGCCCGGTCGGTGTCGCCGTCGGCGAGCAGCTGCTCGGCGGCGGTGGAGAGCACCGCGACCGCCCAGGGCAGGTCGGTGGAGCCGACGCACAGGAGCTGGGCGGCGACGGCGGCGGTGGGGGCGCCGTCCCGGTAGAGGAGTTCGGCGGCCCGCCGGTGCAGGTCGGCGCGGTCCCGCGGGTCCATCCGGTCCAGCACCGCCTGGCGGGCGACCGGGTGGTGGAAGCGGTGGCCGTCGAGGATGCCGGCGGCGGTGAGCGCGGCGGTGTCGCGGCCGACGGTGCCGGCGGTGCTGTCGAGCATCCGCACGGCGAGGTCGTCGCAGGCGTGCTCGCCGAGGACGGCGGTCACCTCGGCGAGCCGGCGGGCGGCCGGTCCGCAGCGGCGCAGGCAGGCCAGGACGGCCTGGGTGAAGGCGCGGCCGGGCTCGGGGGCCCGTCCGCCGACGCGGTGCTCCTCGACCAGGGCGCGGAGCAGCAACGGGTTGCCGCCGGCCACCTCGGCGGCCGGCCGGCCGCCGGTCGGGGCGTCGCGGAGTTCGGCGGCGACCAGCCGGGCCACCGCGTCGGGGCGCAGCCGCTCGGCCCTGATCCTGACGAAGTTGCGGGTGCGCAGCAGCTCGGTGCCGTAGCGGTCTTCCCCGGACTTGTGCAGCGACTCGGTGCAGGCCAGCAGGACCCGGGCGGAGCGGGTGCGGCGGACCAGGTGGAGCAGGTAGCGGCAGGACAGCTCGTCGATGTGGTGCAGGTCGTCGACGCAGATCACCACCGGCGCGGTCTCGGCGAGGCGGTGCACCGCGGCGCACAGCGCCTGCATCACGTCGGTCCGGTCCGGGTCCGCGGCGTGCGCCGGATCGGGCAGGGCCCCGGCCGGGGCGGCCGCCAGCAGCTGGCCGACGACGCCGAGCGCGAGGTCGCGCTCCGCCGCGGTGCCGATGGCGCGCAGCACCACCGCCCCGGCGGTGGCGGCCCGTTCGGCGAGGGTTTCCAGGAGTTCGCTCTTGCCGCAGCCGACGGCTCCCTCGATCAGTACGACCCCGGGAATTCCCCGTACGCATTCGTCGAGGGCCGAATCCAACAGATTCAGTTCTCGCTCACGATCGATCAACACTCTTGTCATCCCCCGGTTTCTTCGGTACCGCAGAACCAATCCCGTATGGCGGCGGGGAAAAGCACGGCCCCGTGCTGGGAAGCCCGGGAAATCCGTGCCGGCGGAGTGTCGGCCGACCGGTCTTCACCCCGATCCGCCCGGTGTCGGCTCAGACGGTCCGAATTCTCACCGGGGCGGCCTGGGCGGCGTCCCCGGGGCCGGCGTCATGGCGGCCGGCGCCCCAGCGGTCGTCCATCGCACGGATGTCGTGGCGACCGGCACCCCAGCGGTCGTCCATCGCGCGGATGTCGTTGCGACCGGCGCCCCAGCGGTCGTCCATCTGCCCGATGTGGGAGAACCTGGCCAGACCCCAGCGGTCGTCCGCGGTGAGCTCGGCGCCGAGGGCCGGGGTGTGCCCGTGAGTGAGCAGGGGGGCGATCACGGCCGCCAGGAGGACGGTGGGGGCGAGAACCCTGGCCCGGATCGTTGAAAACTTCACGGCTTTCCCCTTGAGCAGTATTGAGCGGGCGTCAGTACGCCCTGTTCCCGCGACAGCCCCGCAGCCAGGCGTCGCTCGGGCCCTACTCTGCCGCTTCCCGAGGCCCCCGTCCGAGTGGATCTCGATGGCGTAAAGTTGCATGGCAGGAACTTCGCAAACGCCGACGGGGGGACACCAGGTGTTCGGACACCAACCTGTCCAGTCCGGCTTCGCAGAGCTGGACGACCTCAGCGCCCTGGCCTACGGCCACGCCGTCGAGTCCGGCCGGTTCGACCGGGCCGCCATCACTGCGCGGCTGGAGCTCGAGGACGAGGCCGAGGTCGACCGCATCGAGCAGGTCCTGAAGGTGATGCGCCTGCTCCAGCCCCGGCCGGGCGATCCGAGCGTGCTCGTCCCGGTCAGCCCGGACGTCGCCGCCGCCGACCTGGTCGGGCCCGCCGAGCACCACATCCGGGACCTCAAGCAGGCGGTCACCGACGTGCGCAGCAAGCTGCTGTCGCTGACGCCGCTGTACTACGAGGGCCGGCGGCTGCGGAACCGGGTCGAGGCCTTCGACGTGGTCAACGACGTCGACACGATCCAGAACATGCTCGACCAGCTCGGCCAGACCTGCCGCAAGGAGGTGCTGACCGTCCAGCCCGGCGGCGGCCGCCCCGCCACCCTGCTGCCCGCCGCCCGCCGGTCGGCCGAGGGGATGCTGGGGCGCGGGGTGCGGATGCGCACCATCTACCAGCACACCGCCCGCTGCGACCTGGCGACCAAGTCGTACGTCCGGGACGTCACCGCGCTCGGCGCCGAGGTCCGCACCGCGGACCAGGTGATCGACCGGATGCTCGTCTACGACCGGGAGACGGTCTTCCTGCCCGCGCGCGTCGCGGGCGAGGCGACCATGGGCGCGGCGATCGTCCGCGAGCCGACCCTGGTCGCCTTCGTGTGCGCGGTCTTCGAGCACCTGTGGGAGAGCGCCAGCCCGTTCGTGGCGGACACCCCGAAGGCCGTCCCGAGCACCGACGAGCTCAAGCTGTCGATCATCCGGCTGATGGCCCGCGGCCACAAGGACGAGATGGTGGCCCGCCGGCTCGGCATGTCGGTGCGCACCTGCCGGCGTCACATCTCGGAGATCACCGAGGAACTGGAGGCGGCCAGCCGGTTCCAGGCGGGTTACAACGTGGCGCTGGCGCGGTTGTTGGAGAGCGAGTCCGCGCTCGTCGCGCCGGAGGACGGCGAGCCGGTCTAGGCCGGGGATCGCGGGGCGGGTTCCGGGGCGGGTTCCGGGAAGGGTTCCGGGAAGGGTTCCGGGGAGGGTTCCGGGGAGGATCGTCCCTCACCCCCGGCCCGGACGGGGCTCGTAGAGCGCGGCGCTGACGTAGTGTCCGCTGTCCAGCTCGAAGGTGCGGAAGGCCCACTCGCGGTGGCTCCCGGCGCTGCCGTCGGGGCGTTCGACCCGCACCGGGCTGTCGTCCGGGCCGAAGCCGAACTCGGTGAAGTCGAAGGACCGGCCCGGCCCGAGGGCCTTGCGGTAGGCCTCCTTGCGGTTCCACAGCCGTACCAGGGCCGGGTTGCGCTGCTCCTCGGGCCGGGCGGCGAGGGCGACCAGCTCGTACGGGGTGCACAGGTGACGGTCCAGGCCCTGCGGGTACAGCTGGCGCTCGGCGCTCTCGACGTCCACGCCGATCAGGCCGCGGGTGGTCAGGCCGACCAGCAGCAGGTCCTCGGACAGGCTCAGGCCGACGTCGAGCCGGTCGTGGCCGCGCAGGTAGGGACGGCCGGTGGGGCCGTAGACGAGTTCGGCGCCGTCCGGGTCGCCGTCGAACAGGGTGCCCGCCGCGCGCCGCAGCAACTCCCGGGAGGCGGCGTAGCGGTGGACCACGTCGGGGCCGGCCAGGCCCAGGTAGCGCGACCAGTCCCGGCCGAGTGAGCAGGTCGAGGCCCCCTCGGCCGAGGGGCGCGTCTCCAGTCGGGCGAGCCGGGTGTAGATCAGCACGGTGCCGTGGTCGGACAGCTCCGCCCTCGCCCGGTGCCACGCGTCGCCGCCGGAGTCCACCTCGATCGGGTCGCCGACCGGCGGGTCGAGCGTGGAGTTCCCCGGCTGTGTCATGCCTTCTCGCTCCAGAACTGTGGGGATTTCCCCGGAGGTCGCCCGCCCCGGGGTCGTACGCGGAACAAGCCGGAAGCCGATCCGCCCACCCGGCACCGCGAGCTCCTGTCCGGGGCCTGCGACTTCGGGCGGCGCGCCCGAACTATCCGGTTCAACGGACAGACAACCCACGATCGTTCACGGATCGAGACGGAGATGACCACGTCTTTGCCTACATCACACCAGGCTTTTACCTTGTGCGAAACCCCTCGCCTGTGACACCTCGGCGGCCCGACCCCCCGGACACCCCTCCAGCATGGCCGACGCCGCTAAAGCACCGCTAGGGCCCGGGCCCAGGGCCTGGCTCCTAGGGCCTGGTCCCGTCGAGGTAGGCCAGGACGGCCAGCACCCGGCGGTTCTCGCCGTCGGAGACGCCGAGGTTGAGCTTGGCGAAGATGTTCGAGGTGTGCTTGCTGACGGCCCCCTCGCTGAAGTGCAGGCGCTGGGCGATCGCCGCGTTCGACAGGCCCTCGGCCATCAGCGCCAGCACGTCCCGCTCGCGCGGGGTGAGCAGGGCCAGCGGCTGGTCGTAGGCGTTGCGGGCGAGCAGCCGGGAGATCACCTGCGGGTCCATCACGGTGCCGCCGGCCGCCACGGTGTGCACCGCGTCGACGAACTGGTCGGCCTTGGACACCCGGTCCTTGAGCAGGTAGCCGACACCGCCGACGCCGTCCGCGATCAGCTCGCGCGCGTACAGCTGCTCGACGTGCTGGGAGAGCACCAGCACGGGCAGTCCGGGCTGCTCCCGGCGGGCGGCCAGCACCACCTGGAGCCCCTCGTCGGTGAAGGTGGGCGGCAGCCGGACGTCCACCACCGCGATGTCGGGCCGGTGCTCCGCGAGGGCCGCGGCCAGCTCCGGGCCGCTCTCCACCGCCGCGACGATGTCGTGCCCGTGGGCACGCAGCAGCAGGGCCAGTCCATCCCTCAGGAGGACGAGGTCCTCGGCGAGGACAACACGCACGGTAGCTCCATGATCAGCCGGGTCGGCCCCCCTGGGGGGCTGCTCAGCGTGAGCGTACCGTCGAAGGCCGCCAGCCTGCGCTGGATGCCCCGCAGGCCGCTGCCCTGGCCCGGGTCCGCCCCGCCCTGCCCGTCGTCGGTCACCTCGGCCCGCAACAGCCCGGCGGCGTGCGACAGTTCGACGGTCGCGGCGCGGGCCCCGCCGTGCTTGACGGCGTTGGTCAGCGCCTCGCTGACGGCGAAGTAGACCGCGGACTCGACCGGCGACTCGGCCCGGCCCGGCAGGTCGGCCAGGACCTCGACCCGCAGCGGCACGTCCAGCGCCAGGGCGCGCACCCCCTCGACCAGTCCGCGCTCGGCGAGCACCGGCGGGTGGATACCGCGGACCAGGTCGCGCAGCTCCTGCAGGGCCTGGGTGACGTTCTCCTGAGTCTCCGTCACCACCTGCTTGGCACCGGCCGGGTCACGGTCGATCAGCGCCGCGACCGCGCCCAGCCGCAGGCTCACCGCGACCAGCCGGGCCTGGGCCCCGTCGTGCAGGTCGCGTTCGATCCGGCGCAGCTCGGCGGCCTGGGCCTCGGTGGCGTCCAGGCGGATCTCGGTCAGCTGCTCGACCCGCCGGGCGAGCCGGGAGCGTTCGGTGGGGCCGAGCAGGGCGCGCGTCCAGTGGCCGTACAGCCACAGCGACGGCGCCGCGAGGGCCAGGCCGGCGAGGGTCAGCGCGAGACCGAGCACGGGCGCCAGCGCGCCGCCCAGCGGCAGCAGTCCGTAGCCGGGGCCGGGCGGCAGCAGCGGCTGGGCGAGCCCGTACAGGCCGTAGCCGGTCAGCAGCGGGGCGGCGAGCGCGATCACGCCGCCGACCAGCGGGTTGAGCAGCACCCACAGCGCGTCCCACCAGGTCGCCGGGTCGTTCCACAGCCAGCGGACGGTGCGCGAGATGTCCGCGAACCAGCGGCTCTTGTGGTAGTCGTGGCCGGTCCAGAACCAGCCGTGCAGGGTGCGCTCCAGCGCCGGGCGCGGCGAGTACGGCGACGGGACGGGCACCTGCGACCAGTGGCCGGCCACCCAGCGGGCGCGCTCGGCGGCCGCCCGGACCAGCCGGGTCGCGGCCGGGAAGAGCGGGAAGACGCCCAGGCAGCACCAGAGCAGGAAGCCGACCAGGGACACCGCCAGCAGCAGCGCCGTCACCGGGGTCAGGAGGCTCAGGACGACGAGGCGGCCGAGCGCGAGCGCGGCCCGGCGCAGGGCCCGCGCCGCGTCGGTCGGCGCGGCCTCGCTCGGCTCCACGGCCGCTCGGGACTGCGTGCTGGTCACGGCACCTCCGGTGCGGGGTCGGGCGGGGCCGCCGGACGGGCGGCCGCGCTGGTCATGATCCCAGCCCGGCGCGGCGGGCACGGGACGCGGCCCGGCCCGCCCTGACGGGGGTCCAGGGCGGGCCGGGCCGGGCGGGCGGTCCTGATCAGCGGACCGCCGCCCGCTCTCGCGGCGCCTCGGTGGGCCGGGGCGCCTCGTGGTCGGGGGTGCCGGGCCGGTTGGCCCGCACGAGCAGGTAGACGGCCCAGAAGCAGACCAGGCCGAGCACCAGGAAGGCCGCCGCCACCGGGATCTGCAGGGCCGACGGGGCGTACAGGGCGACGAACCAGGACCGGGTCGGCACGCCGAAGGCCGACAGGCACAGCGCCACCGCCCCCTGCGGGGCGAAGCTCAGGATGCCGAGCGTGATCAGGGTGCCGACGGCCGCGGCACGGCCGCCGGAGAGGTCGCCCAGACCGCCGGCCTCGGAGGCCGAGCCGTCCTCGGCCTCGGACTTCGCCGCCTCGGGCGCCCGGCGGACACCCTTGCGCATCACGTCGAGCAGCTCGGGCCCGCGGTTCTCCAGCCGGCGCTGGGCCGCCCGGCCCAGGCCCCAGGCGTACAGCAGGCCGGTGGCCACGCCGACCACCACGCCGGCCCAGCGCAGCGGCGCGCTGTCCAGCACCGTGCCGGCCACCACCACGCCCACGGCGGGCAGGGCGCAGAACAGCTGGAACAGCAGCACCACCAGGGTCTGCAGGCGGACCTGGTCGCCGCTCTCGTCGTTGAAGCCGTCCAGCGGGTTGCCGCCGGGCCGGTCGGGGAACGGCGCGGCGCCGAGCACCGACATCAGCGGGATGAGGCCGGCCGCGCCGCCGAGCACGGCGGGCAGGACGGCGAGCACCCACGGCCACGCCCAGCCGGCCGAGGAGACCGCGGTCAGGGCCAGGGTCAGCACCAGGGCGACCGGGGCGACGATCAGCAGCCAGGTCACCTGCCGGGCCCGGACGTCGACCCGCTCGGCGCCCGGGACGACCAGGGTCAGCCAGATCGCCCCGGCGTCCAGGCCGTACAGGTTGGCGCACAGCGCGCCGGCGAACAGCGCGGCGACCACGCCCGTCCACGGCAGCATCACCTGGAAGCCGCTGAGCAGCGGCAGCAGGCCGGTGAACACGCCCGTCCACAGGGCGATCCGCAGGAAGCGGGCCCGGCGCGGGTCACGCGCCCACAGCCGCAGTTCCTTGCCCATCACGGCGCCGCCGACGGAGTCCGGCAGCAGCCCGCCGGTGCCGCGGGCGGAGCCCTGCTGGGCCTTGCCGCCGGTGGTGCCCCGCACCAGCTGCCGGGACAGCATGGCCGTCCAGACCGCGAACAGCAGCAGGCACAGCACCGCCAGCCCGCCCAGGGCGGCGGCGACCGTCGCCCAGTCCGAGCGCCGGGCGGCGTCGACCGCGACCACGGACCAGCCCGAGGGCAGCAGCCGCACCACGGTGCCGGCGTTCGCCGCCCACTCGCCGGTGAACAGCTTGATGAAGAAGCCGATCGCGAACCAGCCGGTGTTCAGGAAGGCCACCACGAAGCCGACCACCAGCGAGGAGACCTCCCAGCCGAGGCGAGAGCGCACCACGCTGCCCAGGCCCTGCATGGTGAACTTCGCCAGCACCACCACGAACAGCAGCTGCAGCAGGGTGGCGGGGACCGCGACCAGCAGGGGCAGCAACCCCAGGCAGGCGCCGCGGACGATCAGCACGCTGAACGCGACCAGGCCGAGCAGCGGGGTGATGCCGATGAAACCGGCGCCCAGCAGCCCGAGGGCCAGGGTGCGCGGGCGCAGCGGCACCAGGGTGAAGTAGTCGAGCCGCAGTGTCGCGTCACCGCCGGTCAGCATCGGCCCGAGGGCCCAGCCGAGGGTCCACAGCAGCATCACCACGGCCAGCACGCCGACCCCGGCCTCCGGGGTGTCGTAGTCCACCAGGCCCAGCAGCGCGGTGCCCACCGCGACCAGGCCGCCGAACACCGCCCCGAGGATCAGGCTCGCGGCCCGGGGCCCGGACATCGACCGCCGCAGGACGGTCAGTTTCATCCCGCTCAGGACGCCAACCACGACAGCCCCTCCGCTCCTCCGGTACGGGCGCCGACCAGCTCGACGAAGACGTCCTCCAGGGTGCGGCCGGCCCGGACCTCGGACACCGTGCCGGCGGCCACCACACGGCCCTTGGCGATCACGCCGACGTGGTCGCAGAGCTGCTCGACCAGGGCCATCACGTGGCTGGAGAAGACCACCGAGCCGCCGGAGGCGACGAAGCGCTGGAGGATGACGCGGATGGTCGCGGCGGACACCGGGTCGACCGCCTCGAAGGGCTCGTCGAGCACCAGCAGCCGGGGGGCGTGCAGGAGGGCGGTGGCCAGGCCGATCTTCTTGCGCATGCCGGTGGAGTAGTCGATCACCAGCGTCCGCTCGGCCTCGGTCAGCTCCAGGACGGTCAGCAGCTCCTCGGCCCGGGCGTCCACCGTGCGGGCGTCCATGCCGCGCAGCCGGCCCAGGTAGTGCAGCAGCTCACGGCCGGTCAGCCGCTCGGGCAGCATCATGCCGTCGGGCAGCACCCCGACCAGGGACTTGGCGTGGACCGGGTCGCTCCAGACGTCGACCCCGAAGATCTCCGAGGTCCCCGCGTCCGGCCGCAGCAGGCCGACCGCCATCGACAGGGACGTGGTCTTGCCCGCGCCGTTGGGGCCCACCAGCCCGTAGAACGACCCGCTCGGCACGACCAGTTCGACGCCGTCCACCGCGGTGTACGCTCCGAACCGCTTGCGCAGCCCCGACAGCCGCAGCGCCGGCGCCCCCTCGTCGACCGGCGGACGGGATCCCTGGCCCGCGTGCACCGTTCCTCGCACCTCTTCCTCCCACCTCACCTGCGGCCACCGCCGCCCGTCACCGCCTCGCAGCTCCGAGCGGCTCGTCAACGACAGTAGGCGGCGGCGCGGGTGAGCAGAATCCACCTTTGCCCCCGTCAGGGGGTGGGTCTGGACCCACCCCTACGGAGCGTGCGCCCACGAAGGGGTCGAGGCCGCCCGGTTAGGGGTTCAGCACCACAGGATCCGCACATACCGTCCGACCGCAGGACCGTCCTGCTGACCACGCGTCGACCCGGCCGGAGGCGTACCCATGCCCACCCTGTCCGACAGCGAGCTGGACACCCAGCTGCGCACCGCCCGTGCGGCCCTGAAGTCCGTGGGCGCACTCGGCGACATCTACGCCCAGCTGCTGCTCGGCCAGGAGGACCCGTACCCGCTGTACGAGCGGATGCGCCCGCGCGGGCCGCTGCAGCGCAGCATGATCGGGTCCTGGCTGGTCGTCGACCGGGCGCTGGCCGACGAGATCCTGCGCGACCGGCGCTTCGGCCGGCGCACCACCAAGGGCGAGTGGCCCGAGGGCCCGTCCGACTTCGACAACTCCTTCCTCGCGATGGACCCGCCCGAGCACACCCGGCTGCGCCGGATCGCCACCCCGGCGTTCGGGCCGCGCGCGGTGGCGGCGTTCCGGCCCGAGGTCGAGCGCGCCTGCCACGAGCTGCTGGACCGGGTCGACACCGGCGCCCCGTTCGACCTGATGGACGCCTACGCCAAGCAGGTGCCGGCACGGGTGATCGGCGCGCTGTTCGGCATCCCCGAGCAGGAGCAGCCGCGCTTCGACGAGCTGTGCCGGGGCCTGAGCCTGGTCCTGGACGGCGTGGTCTCGCTCGCCGAGGTCAAGGAGCTGCAGGCCGCCGTGGACGGCACCAGGGAGCTGTTCACCGAGCTGCTGGAGCTGCGCCGCCGCTCCCCCGGCGACGACCTGGTGAGCCGGCTGCTGGCGGACGTGGAAGCCGAGCGGCTGACCGCCGAGGAACTGGTCGCGATGTGCGGGATGCTCGCGCTGGCGGGCACCGAGACCACCGTCAACCTGATCGGCAACGGCACCCTGGCCATGCTCGGCGAGCGCGCGGTCTGGGAGCGGCTGTGCGCGGACCCGGAGCTGGCGCCGCGCGCGGTCGAGGAGTCGGTGCGCTACGACACCTCGGTGCTGATGCAGAGCCGCTTCACCCACCAGGAGATCGAGATCGCCGGGCGCCGGCTGCCGGTGGACGCCCAGGTGATCATCCTCACCGGCGCCTGCAACCGCGACCCCGGCGCGTACGCCGAGCCGGACCGCTTCGACCTGGACCGCGCCGGCGAGCCGGACCACATCTCCTTCTCCAGCGGCATCCACTACTGCCTCGGCGCCCCGCTCGCCAAGCTGGAGGCGGAGGTGGCCTTCCGGGTGCTGTCGCAGCGCCTGCCGGGGCTGCGCCAGGCCGGCCCGGTACGCCGGCGGCTGTCGCCGTTCATCCGCGGTCTGCACGCCTTCCCGGTGACGGCCTCCTGACCCCGTACGCGACGCGCGAGGCCCTGCCGGACGTCCGGCAGGGCCTCGGTGCTTCAGTGCTTCGGCGCTTCGGTGCTTCGGCGCTTCAATGCTTCGCGGGTCAGTCCTTCTTCTCCGCCGACCCGTCGATGAACTCGGCGATCTGACGCGGCGTCGGCATCGCGAAGACGTCCGCCAGGCCCAGCTTCACGCCCAGCTTCTCCTCGATCCGCTGCGCCAGTTGGGCGCCGAGCAGCGAATGCCCGCCGCTGGCGAAGAAGTTGGAGTCCGCCGAGAGGTCCGAGCGGGACAGCAGCGACGCCCAGATCGCCACCAGCGCGCCCAGCAGCCCCTCTTCCTCCTCCACCCGCGCCTCCGTTCCGGCCTCGGCGGCCCGGCCGGCGGAGGCGGCGCGCCGCTCCTCGGCGATCCGGGTCAGCCTCGGGTAGTCGACCTTCTCCGTGACGGTCTTGGGCAGTTCGTCGAGCAGCACGAAGTCGTGCGGCACGGCCGCCCTGGGGAGCCGGTCGCGGGCGTGCTCCCAGAGCCGGTCGCCGATCCCGCGGGCCTCCTCGTCCGCCTCCGCCTCGGACTGGCCCGGCTTGCGCGGCACCTCGACGAAGGCCACCAGCAGGCCGTCCGCGCTGGTGTCCCCGGCGACCACGACCGCGGCCCCCTCGGCCTCCGGGTGCTCGGCCAGCACCGCCTCGACCTCGCCGAGCTCGATCCGGTTGCCGCGCAGCTTGATCTGCCGGTCGGCCCGGCCGAGCAGCTCCAGGCCGGCGTCCGGGTTCCAGCGGGCCTGGTCGCCGGTGCGGTAGTACCGCCCGTAGCGGGGGTGCTCGCGGAACTTCTCGGCCGTCAGCTCCGGGCGCCCGTGGTACCCGAGGGTGACGCCGTCGCCCGCGATGCACAGTTCGCCGCGCACCCCGAGCGGCAGTTCCCGGCCGTCCGGGTCGGCGACGAACACCCGGGTGTTGCGGATCGGGCGTCCGACGCCGATCCGCTCCGCCGACTCCATGACGGCGCCGGTGGACCACACCGTGGTCTCGGTCGGCCCGTACAGGTTGCGCAGCTCGGCGCCGGTGGCCAGCAGCCGCCGGGCCAGCGCGGGCGGCATCGGCTCGCCGCCGCAGACCAGCCGGCAGCCCGCCAGCTCCCCGCCGGCCTCGTCCAGGACGAGGCGCCAGGTGGTGGGGGTGGCCTGGATGACGTCCACCCGGTGGCGGCGCAGCACCTCGGCCAGCGTCCGGCCGTCGGTCCTCGCCGTGTCCGGGGCGACGACCAGCCGGCCGCCCGCGAACAGCGGCAGGAACAGGTCCATCACCGACATGTCGAAGGCGAAGGTGGTCATCCACAGGCCGCCGTGTTCCGGCGTCAGGCGCATCTCCTCGCGGAAGTGCGCCACCAGGTTGGCCAGGTTGCCGTGGCTGACCAGGGTGCCCTTGGGGCGGCCGGTCGAGCCGGAGGTGTAGATCAGGTAGGCGCGGGTGTCCGGTGCGCCGGCGCCGTCGAGCGCGCGGGACGGGTCCGCGGCCGGGGCGTCCTCGACGGTGACCAGCGGGACGGCCGCGCGGGGCCGGCCGTCGGCCACCGCGTCCTCGGGCAGGGTGATCCCGGGGCCGGTGACGACGGTGCGGGTGCCGGAGTCGGCCAGGGTGTCGGCGACCCGGTGGTCCGGGTGGTCCGGGTCGATCGGCAGGTAGGCGGCGCCGGCCAGCCAGATGCCGAACACGGCGGCGACCAGGTCGGGGCCGCGCCGGGCGCACAGGCCGACGATCTCGCCGGGGGTGACGCCGGACTCCCGCAGCAGCTCCCGGGTGGCAGCCGCGGCGTTCCACAACTGCCGGTAGGTGACGGTGCGTTCGCCGTCCTGGACGGCCGGGGCGTCCGGTGTCAGGGCGGCGTGGCGGGCGACGGCGGCGAGGACGGTCGGCGGGACGTCGGTGCGCCCGGTCCGGTTGGCGGCCTCGATCAGCTCGGTGTCGGCGGCGCCGCGCAGCGGGTGCTCGCCGACCGGGAGGTCCGGGTCGGCGCCGAGCGAGACCAGCAGGGCGTCGTAGCGCTCCAGCAGCCGCTCGACCTCGGCGGCGGTGTGCACGTCGGTCGAGTAGCGGCCCTTGACCCGCAGCGCGTCGCTGCCGGGGGCGACGACGAACTCCAGGTCGAACTTGCTGGTGCCGTTCTCCAGGCTGACCGCGGCGGCCTGCCGGCCGGCGATGGCGAAGGGCGCGAGTCCGCCGCCGGGCGCGTAGTTGAACAGGTGCCGGAACGCGGTGGTGCGCCAGGAGCCGCCGGTGCGGGGCAGTTCGGGCAGCATCAGGTCGATCGGGACGTCGGCGTGCGCGAGGGCGTCGAAGTACCCCGTCCGCGCCCGGGCGACCAGCTCCCGGAAGCCGCCGCCGAGGTCGACCGGCAGGCGCAGCGGCAGCACGTTGACGTGGTAGCCGACGGCCCGGGCGGTCCGCTGGTCCCGGACGTTGACGGGGGTGCCGACCACGATGTCGGGACCGGCGCCGTGCCGGGCCAGCAGCAGGTCGAAGGCGGCCAGCAGGACGACCGCCTCCGGGGCGCGCAGCTCGCGCTGCAGCCGGGCGAGCGCGTCGGCGGCCGTCTGCGACAGCACCCGCTCGACGTAGCCGCCGGCCAGGGTCGGCTCGGTGGTCTCGTCCTCGCCGAGCCACAGGTCGAGTTCGTCGGCCCGGTAGCCGGCCAGGCCGCGGCGCCAGAACTCGACGCTCTCCCCGCTCGGGGCGGCCGACTCGACGACGGGGACCTCGGGCAGCAGCTCCGCGGGGACCGGGCGACCGGCGAGCGCGGCGTCGTACGCGGCGGCCAGCTCCTCGAACAGGAAGGTCGCCGAGATGGTGTCGAAGACCAGGTGGTGGGCGGCGACGCAGACCACGTCGCCCACGGGCGTGTGCAGGTGCCGCAGCCGCACCAGCGGACGGTCGGTCACCGCGAAGGCGTGCCGGGCCATGGCGGCGAGTTCCGCGTCGACGGCGTCCTCGGCGACCTGCGCGTACTCCGGCTCGAACGCGGCCTCGGCCTCCGTCAGGAGCCGGTGCAGCAGCCGGCCCTCCCGCACCTCGAAGCCGGTCCGCAGCACCCGGTGGCGGCGGACCAGCAGCCGGGCGGCCCCGGCCAGAGCGGCCGGGTCCAGCGCGGTGTCCACCCGGAAGGCGACCGCGACGGTGTTGGCCGCGGTGCCCGGGACGAGCCGGTCCATCAGCCAGAGGGCCTCCTCCTTCGGCGTGACCGCCGTCGCCGCCCGCTCCGGCTCGCCGGCGTCGTTCTTGCGTACCAGGCGTCGCATCTGTCGGCTCCCCCTAGCGCGCCGCGAGCAGGTCGGACACCGCGGCGGCGACCTCCGGCCGGCGCAGCAGCTCGTGCCGGTCGATGGCGAAGGGCAGCTCCCGCGCGCCCAGGTGCAGCCCGTCGACCGGGGTGTCGGAGCTGACCACGGTGGAGGTGCTGACGTCCGCGGCCGTGGTGACCTGCGTCGCGGCGACCAGGTAGGCGAGGTAGGAGTCGAACATGGCCATCAGCTCGGCGCGGCGGTCGGCGTCCAGGCCGACCCGCTCCAGGCCGAGGTCGCCGTACTCGCGGTAGAGCGCGACCAGTGCGGCACCGACCGCGACCGGGTCGGTCTCGGTCTCCTGCATCCGGTAGCCGGCGCTCTGGGCCGCCCGGATCTCCTCGGGGGTCAGCACGCCCGTCAGCCGGTCCACCAGCTTGTGGAACTGCCAGTACATGACCAGCGGGCTGACCGGCTCGGGGTCGAACAGCACCATCACCGGGTGGTGGCCCTGGCGGGCGGCGATCTTCTCGCCGAGCGCCGAGCCGAAGATCCCGCCGACGCAGAAGCCGAGCACGCCGCGGACGACCGCGCCCACGGGCAGCGCCTCGATCCAGCGGTCGAGGTAGTCGTCGCCGCGCATGCCGGTCTCCTCGCCGGGCGCGGGCTGCACGGTCTCCCAGACCGAGTACGGTCCGTCCAGCATGGGCACCAGGTCGCCGAAGGCGGCCTCGGCCCGGCCCGGGGCAAAGAAGTCGACGGCGAGGACGAGGTCCGTCGGGTCTCCGCTGTGCAGCACCCGCCAGGGGGTGGTGTGCTCGGCCATGTTGGTTCTCCAAGAGGGGATGGAAACGGCGCGGAGTCCGCCCGTTCCTCTGCGGTCAGGCTAGGGACGGGGGTTCGCGGCGGGCACCCCTGTCGGAACCCCTACCACCCCCCGGTGCTGCGACGGTCGGGCCGCCGCGGCGGCCCGGGGCCCGGGGCCCCCCCCCCCCCCCCCGGGGGGGGGGGGGGGGCCCGGCCGGCGGGGGGGCGGGGCCCCCCCCCCCCGCCCCCCGGGGGGCGGCCCCCCGGCCCTTTTCACGGGCTG